>JAZLLL010000131.1:0-3728 GCA_045598125.1 Methanobrevibacter sp.
TCTGTATTTATTATATATTTATTTAAAATTATCTGTATTTATTATATATTTATTTAAAATTATCTGTATTTATTATATATTTATTTAAAATTATCTGTATTTATTATATTATTATTTATTAATAATTTCATGGTTTCAATATCAATTTGACCTGGGGCTGTTGTATCGTTAGCTGTTGCAAATGTAAAAGGTGCATTGAATTTAGATGCAACAACTCTAGTATAACTTCCAATTTCTCCCATAGAAATAGCTACTGTATTCTCAAAATGAGATAATAATGCAAGTACTGTTAGAGTATCTTCTAAACTATTTGGCATTACAGCAATCTTAGCTATATCTCCTAAATCCTGCTCTTTTTTTATAATATTTATTAAATAATCTAAATGGGGTGTTTTTTTAAAATTATGATAAGAAATTATGGTTTTTACTCCAGTATCTGTAATTTCTTTGATATGTTTTTTATCACTTTGGAGTTCAATATCTACATAATCTGCAACATCACAAGATTCTCTTAAAATAGCAATTCTTTCATCTTCAGTTCCTTTAAATAATCCACCTTCAGCTTTTATTCTGTTAGTGGCTATTAATGGAAAATTAATATCTTCAATAATTTCTTTAACTAATTTAGGGTTTGGATTTTCGATTCCATCGATTCTAAGTTCTAAAATATCAGCACCTTTCATAATACATTCATGTGCTGTTTTTAGAATTAGTTCTTTGTTTTTTTGAAATATTGGAATAGCAATTTTAGTTTCTGAATACATTTTAACCACTTAGATTTTAGTATTATTTATATATTTTGTAATTCATTAGCTTAATATTTATGTATATATTATAATGATTTCTAATATTACTTTTCATATGCACTTTAACCATTCCTAATAATTTATAAGAGGTATATATTAGTATGACATTCCAAAAACTAACAAAAGAGGATATACTAACAGACAAAGCATTCAACATGATGTTATCAAAGAAAAATGTTTCAGAAATCACAAAAAAGAATTATGTTTTTTCTGTACTTTACTATTGTAATGCTAACCATAAAACTTTAACTCAAATTTATAATGAGCAATTAGTTGAACAAAGAGATAAAATACTACATGGTCAAATTTTAAGGTATAATCCAGAATTCTCAACACTTGATGATTACCAACACGAACTAATCAATTACTTAAAAGAAAGAGATAACTCCCCAAGAAGCATTAATAACCATTTAATTAATATAAAAGCAGTACTTAGAAGATTAAGTTTACAAACACCCACACTTGCACAAGTACCAGAAGAAGATAGTGAATGGTTCGTATTAACAAAATCAGAAATAAGCTATGGTATGTCTATTTCAAATGATATGTATTCATGTTTAGAAGAATTACAAGCATGCACAGGATTCAGAATAAAAGATTGTTTAAATTTAACCTGGAGTTGGTTAATAGATAATACTCGCCAGGAACATGGTTATTATGAGATTCAAGATTTCTTATCTTATGCTCCTGAAGGAATGATGGTTAAATTTAAATTTTATCCACATAAAACAAGACGAAATAAAATATTATGTATGGGTTATAATACTCCTTGGAACACAGACCATTTAATTTATTTGCTTCGTGAAAGAGAAAAATATTATGAAAGATACAATAAAAAACATGGTACTGATTATCATGTTGAAAGAGATGATCCTATTTTTGCTTCACGAAAACATGCTTATAAAAAACCTTTAACTTATGTTGCTGTTGCGAAGTATTATCAGCGTAAGCATAAGCAATTGATTAAAGAACGTAATAGGATACTAAAGAAGAAGTTGAAAGATGAAGAGATTAGTAAAGAAGAGTATAATAAGTTAATAGAAGAATCACCTACTTTTAAAACTCATCATTTAAGAAAATTTTTCATAACAACTCTGGCTACTAATGGTGTTGACCTTCGTGCTTCTGCTTTGATGGAGGGGCATACTCCTATTGTTCGAATGGATAGTCGTTATGTTAATACTATTAATGAGGATATGGAGGAACATATTAAGCAAGAGTATATTAAGGTGATGGGTAATTTTAATTTTAATGAAGATGGTATTGATTTCACTATTAAGAAGAGAAATGAGGAATTAGAAGAGGAAAATAAAAGATTGTCTGAAGAAATTATGAGTATTAAAGAGGAGAATAAGGAAATGGTTTTAAGTATTCTTCGTGATTATGGTTTAGAGGTGAAATAATGAGTAATGAATTAATTTTAAGAATACATGAATTAGAAAAAAGAGTAGAGAAACTTGAAAAAATATTAATTAATGATGAAAAAGAAATAGATAATAGGTTTGAAATACTCAGAACTAATAATAATGATTTTTCAGATAAATTACTCGAATTTGAGAAAGAACTAAATGAAATTAAATCATGGATTGATATATTACGATATAGAACTGGAGGGTTATAATGAGTAAATCTAATGAAATTAAATTATTTAATGATAAACAGATACGTACTGTGTGGGATGATGAAATTGAAGATTATTATTTCTCAATTGTTGATGTTATTGGAATTCTTACTGAAAGTAAAAATTCTTCTGCATACTGGAGAAAATTAAAACAAAGATTAAATAAAGAGGGTAATCAAACCGTGACAAATTGTCACAGGTTGAAACTTCCAGCTAAAGATGGGAAAATGCGACTAACTGATGTTGCTGATACTAAACAATTATTAAGAATTATACAATCTGTTCCATCTCCTAAGGCAGAACCTTTTAAATTATGGTTGGCAGAAGTAGGGAAAGAAAGGCTTGATGAAATTGCAGACCCTGAAAAAGCGATTGATAGAGCAATTAATACTTATCGTAGAAAAGGTTATTCTGAAGGTTGGATTACTCAAAGGTTAAAATCAATAGAAATTCGTAAAGATTTAACTGCTGAATGGCAAAGGGTAGGAGTTAAAGAAGGTTTAGAATATGCAATTCTAACTAATGAGATTACTAAAGCGTGGTCTGGTAAAACTGTAAATGAATATAAAGATTATAAAAATCTTAAGAAAGAAGGACTTAGGGATAATATGACTAATCTTGAGTTAATTCTTAATATGTTGGCTGAAGCTTCCACAACAGAGATTAGTAAAGCTGAAAATCCTGATAGTTTTAATGAGAGTAAAGATGTTGCTATTCGTGGTGGAAGTATTGCTGGTAATGCTCGTAGGGAATTAGAGGAAACTACTGGGAGAAAAGTTATTAGTAAGAATAATTCTAAAAATCCTGAATTATTAGATTAATTTATATATTTTGAAGTTGTTTCCAAAATGGAAATGACTTATTTTTTTATTGTTTTGTTATTATTTTTTTATTATTTTTTATTATTATTGAATGTTTTTTAATTAAAAAATAGAAACATTTATATACTATGCAGTACAATATAATAATAGAAGTACAAGGAGGTGAAGAAAATTGTAGAAATAGAAATAATTGGATTATTAATTTCCCTAATATCATTAATAATCCAAATACTAGAATATAAAAAAGGGGATTAAATTCCCTTTTTTGTAATATTATTTCTATAACTGGTTAATATTTAAATCTTTCTGATAAAAAAAATAATGTAAATGAAATAAATGAATTTAATAAAAAACAAAATTAAAATGTAAATGGAGGATAATAAAAGGACCGAGCGAGAAGGCGTGGTAGGCTGGAATTGAAGAAGGGCAGAGTATTTTTATAGGTGATATGAAATAGCGTCCAGGGTTTAGGCAATTATA
>JAZLLL010000132.1:0-2759 GCA_045598125.1 Methanobrevibacter sp.
ATTACTTAATTTATTATTAATTTCATCAGTAATATCCAAAATTAGATTCTGAATTAATTTTCAAACTTTTATGAATAACTACTATTTTATCATCTGTGCATTTTTTTAATTTGATTATTTAATAATTATCTTTATTATTTAATAATAGTTATGTTAATAATTAAGTATAAATTTAATTAAAAAAATCAATGAAAATTTAAATATATATTCTAATTTTTTTTAAATAATTAAAAGATAAAACAAAGCATCTTTTAATTTTTAGTAATTTTTATAATATTTAAATGATAAATTATTATTTAAATATTAAACTAATTTTTAAATATTAAAAATAAAGATAAATAATTTTAATTAGATAGAAGGGATTCTATGAAGAAATATGATATTATATATATTGGTAGTGGAAATGCTGCTTGGCAAGGAGGTAGGTTTTTATCTGATGCTGGATGGAAAGTTCTGATTATTGAAGAAGGATTATATGGTGGAGCATGTGCTAATTATGGGTGTAATTCAAAAATATTACTTGATGCACCTTACGAATTATCTCATATTATAAAAAGATACGAAGGAATAGGTAAAAAAGGAGACTTTAATGTTGACTGGCCAAGTTTAATGGAATTTAAAGAAGAAAAAATAGGATCATTACCTAAATTTTTAGAAGGTAAATTCAAAGAATATAATCTTGATGTTGCAAATGGTAAAGGTGTTTTATTAGATAAACATAGAGTTAAAGTCGGAAAAGATATTTATTATGCAGAAAAAATTGTAATTTCTACTGGCCTTATTCCATTTATCCCAGATATTCCTGGAAAAGAATTTATAAAAGATAGTACTGACTTTTTAAAAATAAAAGAACTTCCTAAAAAAACTATTATTTTAGGAGGAGGATTTGTTTCATTAGAATTTGCCTCTATACTTGCAGAAGCAGGATGTGAGGTTGAAATTTTAATTAGAAGCAATATAATTCTTAGACATTTTTATCAACCTTATGTTAAACAAGTTATCGAAGTACTTAAAAATGAAGGTGTAAAATTCCATTTTAACCAAGAAGCTACAGAAATTATTAAAACTGGGGATTTAATCCATGTGAAAACCAATAATGGATTAAAATTAAGTGGAGATTATGTTATTGGAGCTCTTGGTAGAATTGCTAATGTAGAAAATATTGGTCTTGAAGAGGCAGGAGTAAAATTTTCATCAAAAGGTATTCCAGTTAATGGACATATGCAATCAAATGTTCCAAATATTTATGCTACAGGAGATGTTGCAGATACTAATCAAGCAAAATTAGTTACTGTAGCTATTCACCAATCAAAATACCTTGCCAAATATCTTTTAGGAAAAACTGAAGAAGATATACATTATCCAGTAGTTCCAGCAGTAGTATTCACTTTACCAAGAATAGCTACTGTAGGAATACCTGCTTCTTATGCACTAAAAAATCCAGAAGAATATAATGTACACAGAATTCCTTATGGTAAATCCTATTCTATTGAACTTAAAAATGAAGATACTGCAGAAATAACTGTAGTAACAGATAAAGATTTAAATATTGTTGGAGCAGAAATATATAGCTCTGAAGCAGAAAATGTAGCAAACATATTTACATTCATTATTAATAAAAAAATAAGTTTAGAGGAATTGGATGAAATGATTTATGCATTCCCCTCCAGTAGTTCAGTAGTATTATATAAATTACATAATATACATTATAATATAGGTTATAGGAAATAATTTAAATTATAAAAAAATAATAATAAGTTTGTAAATATAAATTATTTATAAAATAATTAAATTTATACTTAATAAAACATAATTATAAATTATTTATAAAATAATTAAATTTATGTTTAAATATATTTAACAGATTATTTAATAAAAATAAAGTTTAAAATGTAATATAAATTAAAAGGTGATATAAAATGGTAGAACATGGCCATCATGGACATGGACAGATGAGCCCAGAACAGCAAAAAGCTATGATTGAACAAGAACTAAGATTAGTTGAACATATGGGAAATGTTAAATATAAAATCGCTGTTATGAGTGGAAAAGGAGGAGTCGGAAAATCAACAGTGGCTGCTAATTTAGCAGAAGCTTTCCAGAAAAAGGGATTTGTTACTGGAATTCTTGATGCTGATATCCATGGACCAAATATTCCAAAAATGTTAGGAGTAAATAATGAAGATGTTATTATTTCTAATGGAGAAATGATTCCTGTAATGAGTAAAAATGGTCTTAAAGTAATGTCAATGGCATTTTTAATAGATGAGGTTAATACTCCGATTATATGGAGAGGTCCTCAAAAATCTGGAGCTATTAAACAATTCATGGCAGATACTGCTTGGGGAAATTTAGATGTTTTAATTATAGATAATCCTCCAGGAACTGGAGATGAACCATTAACTGTACTCCAAACACTACCTGATGTTGATGCAGTCGTTATGGTAACTACACCTAACAGTTTATCACAAGAAGATGTGCTTAAATGTGTAGGGATGGTTAAAATGCTAAACATTGAAGATATTGCTCTTGTTGAAAATATGGCATATTATATTTGTCCTCATTGTGGTGAAAAAACAAATATTTTCGGTGAAAGTAATGGTGAGAAATTTGCAAACGAAATGGGAATTCAATATCTTGGAAAACTCCCCTTAACTGAAAAAGTAGGAGAATCTGCTAATTCAAATAGTACTATAATTAATAGTTTTGCTGAAGAAGAAGTTAGTCAAAAATTCTTAACTATTGTTGATGATTTAAGT
>JAZLLL010000133.1:0-5073 GCA_045598125.1 Methanobrevibacter sp.
ATTTTAAAATATAAAATCTAAAAAAAAACTAAAATAATAAAAAAATAGCTAAAAAATAAATAAAAATAAGATAAAACTAAAATAATAAAAAAAATAACTAAAAAATAAAAAAAGAAAATTAATAGATATTTTCTATTAAATGAATAAATTATTTAAAGTAGAAGTTAAGATTACAACTTACTATTTTATTAAAATTTTAATAATTTATTAAAGATTTAATTAAGAAATCTTAAAAATTACATAGGAACTTGTCCTTGAGCTTGAAGTTTTTGCATTAAAGCTTCAGCTTGAGGAGAAAGTTGAGCTACAATATCAGTAATTTGTTGTAAATCTTTAAATAATTTATCTAAAGTATTTTGAAGTTCTTTTTTTTGTCCTGCTGTAGTTACTTTAGCTTCTTCAAAAGATTTAGAAACTGCTACACCAGAACCAAGACTCATAATAACTTTATCTTCATTTTTAATCTCTGCCTTAATGAAGGAACCAGCACCTATAGGAACTAAAGTTTCTACGGTGTCTTTTTTAGCAATATCATCCAATGTAGATTCTAAAACTTTAACTTCAGCAATTGAAGCTTGTACAGCATCAATTTGTTGTTGATAAACTTCAGTTTGTGCTTTATATGCTTCAAGTTGACTTAAGATTTGTTGTAATTTTTGCTGGTCTTCCATATTAACACCTTAAATTAATCAAAAATAAATCAAAAGCAATTATAAAATTGCTTTTACAATAGGATCTACTACTTCATCAGCAGAGATTTCTTCAATAGATTCAATTTTGATTTGATTTTTCTTAATTCTGTGTTTACTTCCAAATACAGAGTAGATTTTTTCATAAATGTCTTCTTCTTTAAATGCTTTATATTCTTTAGTGAAGACTTGTACTTCACTACCCATTACAAACTTACCTTTAATTCTGTAAATTTTTGTTTGCATAAATCATCCCTCAATAAATATCTATAATTAATCATCAATATAAATTCTAATTACATATCGTTAAGATTTAATTAATAACAAGTAAAGGAAATCTAATTTTAAACTTTAATTAATCATCAAAGTCTAAGAAACCTAAAGCTTCTTCAATTCTTGCCATTTCAGGACCAGTTGTCTTATCTCCAACCATAACTCCTTTTGAATTAGCTATTCCACAAGCACCTACAAGAGGTAAACCTCTACATACTGTTCCAATATCTCCTTCGACTTTAAAGATATCTCTCATTAAATCTATTTCATCTAAACTTGCATCTCTATGTACTAAAAAACCTTTATTAGTTACAATAGACAATGAACCTAAAATATTAGAATCTGCAATAGATGTTAATTCAACAGGAACATCTAAAGTATCTTCGATAGCTTTAATAGCTTTTTTTTCTAGATTTGAACTTGCGATAGCACCATAATCATTAACTGCAATAATATTACCTACTGCAGTATATTTTCCAGGTATTGTTTCTACATTAACATCATTATCTCTTAAAAATTTAAGTTCTCTGTCATTAATATATGGAGAAACAATAAATCCATTAGAATTTCCAGTAATTAATGCACCATTTAAGTTAGTTCCTGCAATTGAAGTTCTTAAAATTTCAACATCTAAAACTTCACGAACTACTTCTTCCATTTCATTAGGAAGATTAAAAGGTACAATAGCTATATTTTCATTAACAGATATGTAAACACCCAAATTAGGGTTTCCAGTGAGATTTATTCTTTTAAGCATGGTTAATTCCTTCCAAATTCATAAAGGATTTCAAAACTTAAATAATTTCACTTAAGTACATATCCTTTATACCAAAATAATAATTATAACTTAAATAAGTAAAATAATATCTTATTAATTGGCAATCCTAAGAAAATAAACTTAAAGATGATTAATATTAATAGTACTTAGTTTTCTGCTAAAGTAGCGAAAACAATACCTTCATCATCTTTAACCGCGTTTACTTTTACTTTAGATGGGATTTTTTTAATTCCTCTTTCCCAAATAAATTCATTAATAGAAGCATCAATTTTTACTTCTTCAGCTTTCATATGTTTCATTAAAAAGTTTTGAACTTCTCTAATAGCTCTAGGAGCTCTTATAGTTCTTTTAACCTCTTTAACTTTTCTAAGTGGTATAACATAAGTTCTTTCTAATTCTTCTGCCATATTAAACACCCCTACAATTTAAGATTATTTCTTCTCCAATGTCTAGGTTTAGGTCTGTATCTTAATTTACGTTGAGTTTTAGCATAAGCCCAAATTGGGATTCTTCTGTTTTGTTTATTAGCTTTAGCCATTCTTAATTTTTTAGCTAATGGTTTATTTCTACTCATCTAATCACCATAAATAATAATAAATATTTTAATAATCCTAAATAATTTAAATAATGTTTAATTTATAAATTAATTAATTTATTGGTAAATAACTAAAATAGCTATTTTAAACCAACAACATTTGTTTGATAATGTTCAGGAAATATCTCACTAGAATTTCCACCTTTTTTATCAATTAATATTCTGATTTCAACTTCATAATCAGAACTTGTATCCTTATTACTTTTTTCATTCTTAAGTTCAAACAATTCATTCATAAGATATTTAATAGTTTTATGACCAAAACTATCTAAATTTACATATTGAACATTTTTTCTTGCTTCTAAACTTTGAATTTGATTTCTATTAAGCTTAGGAGTCTTATCATCCCTTCTTGTTCCATCAGCAACAAGATCATATTCATCAGATACTGCTTCAATAACCTCATTATGAAGATATTTAATCCCATCATTTGGAAAACCATCTTCCATAATCATCTTAACTGTTTTATCTAAAATACCAATATCTAAATTTAAAACTTTATGTTTTAAATTAATAGATTTTGCAGATTTTGAAGCAGGAATAAAAGAATCATAAACACCAAAATTAGCAGTGACAAGTTCTACATCAAATCCTAAACGATTTAATAAAATTCCCATTAAGGAACTATCTTTACCACCACTATAAAGAACACAAGCTTTCATAATAATCTTAATTTATAAATAAATTGAATAGTCTTAATCTAGTCAAGTAATGAATCATCTCTAAAGTATAATTCATTAAGTAATGTATTAATAATCATTCTAAAGTATAATTTTAATCCATTAATTAAAGTAAATAATTATTTAACGTCTAGAGATTTTAATTTCTCTCTTTTGACCCATAAGATTCTTAAGTAAAACTTTAAGTTGTTCATCAGTTACTTTACCTCTAAGAGAACCTGCTTGAGCTGATTGTAATAATTGAATTTCAATTTGTTGAACTAACTCAGGTTTAGTTAATCTAATATTATCTAATCTACTACGAGCTTCAGGAGTTAATACTTGTTTCATTGCTTGCTTTAATTGAGCTTGCATCTCCTGTTGCTGTTGTTGAGCTAATTGTTGCTGAGCTAATTGTTGTTGAGCCATTTGCTGAGGATCAGCATTCATAGCTGCTTGTTGTTGTAATTCAGCCATACGTTTTTTACGTAATTGTTCAAGTTCATCCATTCTTAAAACCTCATTAAATTATTCAATAATGAATCATTAAATCAATAATTTTATTTAAATTCTTAAATATCCCTTTAATTAGTATTTAGAAAGTTCAGGAATATCTTTAATTATTTCAGCAGAAGTATTATCTAAGAAAGATCTTCCTTCAGAGGTGATAATTCTTCCAGCATCGACTTTTTCTACATAACCAGCAGCTTCTAATTGATGTAAAGCTACTCTTACAATAGAACCGCTTCCTTTTCTGAATTTTTCAGGATTTACTCCTCTATCTTTTTTACCGCCATAGAAAGTTCTTAAACTTCTTACTCCGACAGGTCCATCAATATAAATTCTTCTTAAGATAGAAGCAGCTCTTACATACCACCAGTCGATATTTTCTGGTTTTCTTTCTTTGTGAACACCAGTTTTAACAAGTTTAGTCCATTCAGGGGCATTAACATTATCATTTTCTTTAAGTTCATCTGCAACAGTATTAATTAATAACTCTGCAGGAACATCAAATACAGTAGTCATATATATTTACTCCAATATTCTATAATAAATTTTTAAATCTTAAAAAGCTCATTCACCTAAGACTGGTGTCTGTAACTCTAAGTAAATAGCAAATTTTAAGATTTCTTTTTATAAATAACAGCAACATTCCCTCTAACATCAATAAGTTCTGATCGTGTATTTTCAACAATGTTGCTAATGTAATCATCTTTATTTCTTGCAATTCCTTTAGCAAATCGTAATTTAACAATCTGGTTAGCTTTTAATTGACGTTTAATCTCTTCAATTACATTATCATTAACGCCAGATTTACCAACATTTATTGTCATAGCGGAACGAGCTTCATTCATAATCTCTTTTTTTGAAAGTTTAAGAGTCAATTTTAGCTCTCCTTTTTGCTTTTTTCTCCTTGATGTAAGGAATTTTCATAATATGGCCACATTCACCACAAAAAATATTAACTTCTTCGTTAATCAGCCGGACGGTAGAATTGTGACCCGGGACTAGGAATTTATAACAGTTTTTACAATATCTTCTGTTCCAACCATGTGGAATAGGAGTATTATACTTTTTTGAAATATTTCTTGCATGCTCGATGTAACGATGCGCTCTTTTAGGATTTTGATTAAATTCCTTTTCTGCAAGATTAAATAGTATTTCCATCCTTTCTTGAGCTATTTCAATCATCCATTTAGGTCGTTTTCCTCTAGCCAAATTATACCCCTCCTATACAAAGTATAAAGTTTATTTAATTACTTATTACTTTAATAGCTAATAACTCATTATTAAAATAGATTTAATTTTAAGTACAATTACTTAAACATCTATTAAAAAATTATTAAACTTATTTAAAAGAATTAAAATTATTAAAATAGATTTTAACTCAATTAAAGTCATTTAAAAAGTAATAAAATGAATATTCTCATACTACTAAGTATAAGAAGAATATTATGATAAGTTATGTTTTTTCTATTTAAAAAGCTTTTCTATTAAATAAAAAAATCCTAAAAAATAAGTAGTATATTTAATCAATATTAATTAATATATTAAAATTATATATTATAAAACTAGTAA
>JAZLLL010000134.1:0-3287 GCA_045598125.1 Methanobrevibacter sp.
AAAAAAATAAAAAAATAAAATAAAAAAAATAAAATAAAAAAAAATAAAATTAATAGAAATACCATTAATAAATAAATTAATGAATAACTAAAACATCAATTTTAGATGTTCTAATAATTTTTTCTGTAACACTACCCATTAAAAATTTATCAACACCAGTTCTACCAGCAGTACCTATTACAATAATATCAACATCTTCTTTAATAGATACTTCTAAAATAGTTGATGCAGGTAATCCCTTATGTATTTCATATTCTACCTCAATATCTTCATCAAAACTATTTACAATTCTCTTTGCTTCTTTAATTATTTCTTTTGATTCTTCTTTAAGAATTTCATTTACATATTGTGCTGCATGTTTATATTGAACACCAAAATGTGTAGAATTTTCAAGAACATTAAGAACTAAAAGTTTTCCATTATTAATTTTCGCAAGAGATATTGCTTTTTTTAAAGATTTTTCAGAATACTTTGAACCATCAATAGGAACTAAAATTTTATTATAAACTCCTTCAGACATAATAAACACCTCTTAGTTATTTAATAAATATAATGAAGATATTTTAATTCTTTAAATAATAATTATTTAAAGAGTAACTAAATAATAATTAACTTATATCCTAATATATTATATAATAAGAAATTAATGTAAACCACAGCCAACACATTCATGTGCAGCTACACCAATTTCTTGCTCTTCATCTACAACTTCTTGTTTAAGTTCCTGAACTAATACAGAAACAAATGAATACTCAGGTTTTTCAATAACTGGAGAAATACCTTTAAAGTAACAATGAATATTTCCTGTACATGCAATATCAATAAGAATAGGTTCAGCTATTTTGAAACCTTCAAAGAATTCCATAATTTCAACAATTCCTTTAGGTGTTCTAATATTAAAAGCCATCATCTTATCTTCTTTAGAACGTATCCTAACATATTGCTGATTTACTAATAGTTCTTTCCCATATTCTTGTTTAAATATTACACATTCTTCTCTTTCAACCATTATTAATCTCCAATAAAATTTAATTGTAATATTTTAATAGATATATTCAAAAATTAAAGAATTCATCCAAATTATTAATTTAATATTAAATAATATTTTTTATATGTTTTATATTTAATAAATATTTTGTTAAAAAAAAATAATTTTAATCTACTTTTTTAAAACTAAACTATTTCTTTAAAAAAAAATAATTTTAAATTAATGAATTTTAGCTATAACAGAAATGATACGTGTTAAACTTTTATGCATTTTAATTGAATATCTCTCCAATAAAACAAAACCTACTTCACTTAATAATGAATCAATATCTAATGAATCTGGACTTGCCATAACAAGAAGAGCATCTTTTTTCATACTATGTTCAATAGAAGATAAAAATTCTTTAAAAATACCTTCAGTACCTTCACCAGATGTAGTAGTTGATATTCCATAAGGAGGATCTGTGACTACAGCATCAACTTCCTCATACATTTTCAATTCACGAACATCAACAACACAAGTCCTATAATCTGTAATACCCACATAATCAAGATTAGTAGCTGCTCCTTTTTTCATTCTCCAATCAATATCAGAACCAATTACTTTTGCACCAATTAATCCTGCTTCAATTAATATACCTCCAGTTCCACAGAAAGGATCAAGAACAAAATCTCCTTTTTTAACTCTTGCAAGATTCACCATAGCTCGAGCTAATTTAGGACTCATACATCCTGGATGGAAAAATGGTCTTTTGTGAGGTTTTATTAATTCAAAGTATTTTTTATCTAATTGATATTTACCATAACATAAATAAATACTATTTTGATGTGAAACAACACGTATAAATGATTTAGGTTCTGTTAAATTAACAGAAATGCCTTCAGTATTTGTTAATATTAAGTGACCAATCCTTCTTTCAGTAGCTACAGTATCAATATTAGAATCAAAACGTTTTACACGAACAGCAAAATTTTCATCAATATAATTAGACCAATCAATACTAGAAACACCATTATCTAAATCATTATAATTAAGAGTAGAAATTAAATGATGAATTTCATGAGTATAACCTAATCTTTTAACTAAAACCTTATAATAATCATCAAATTTATCAGGATCTAATGATTTTAATAAAACAATTCCTGGAGAAATTATTTCAATTTCAGTTTCAATTTCTTCAACTTCTAAAACAGCACGAAGTTCAGCTAAAGGCAATTTATCATGCTCTTGTGATTGAATTAATAATAAATCCATTTTATCTCCTTTAATACATATTTAACTTAATAAACTAATAAATTTAACATAATATAACAATAAAAATTAACCACAATAAATTAATAAATATAATGCAAAATTCATAACCAAATTTTAATTAAATCTTTTTTAAATAGTTTTGGAAGAAGTGGAAATATTAAACCTCTTTTAAGAAACTCTTTTACTAAAATAGATTGATTATCCATATCTCCAAAGTCTGAAATTAATTTTTCACAATCTTTTTCTTTAAGCTTATTAAAGAAATAATCAATATCATCATCAGACAATAATGATAATGTTTTTTGAACTTTAAATTGATAAGAAAACTCTTTAGAATACTCATCTCTAAAATCTTTATTATAATTTAATAATAAGTCTAAATTATTTTCATTTAAAGCTTTTAAAATATTATTTTTAGCTATTTCACATGATTTAAAACCAATAAGTAATCCTCCACCAGTAGTTGGTTTAACTTGAGCTCCTGCATCCCCAATTAAAATAGCCCTATTTTTAGCAAGAACATTATCATTATTAAAAATTGGAATTTTACCAACATATCTCTCTATAATCTCATAGTCATAATAATCATTAATATGATTGATTCTTTGAAAATCAGATTCTAAAAAATCATTTAAAATATTATATTGCTCATTATAACTATGATTTGAGAAAATACCAACTCTAAAAATATTATCATATGTAGGAATAGCCCAAATAAACCCTGGAAAAATCTTTTCTTTTGCATAAACATTAACAAAATCAAGTTCTAATATATTTTCTACTTTAACTAAAAATTGACTAGCATTGAAATAAGAAGAATTATTACCTAATTTTAAAGATACTAAAGAATTAGGACCATCTGCTCCAACAATAATCTTAGATTTAATCTCTTTATTTTCTGAGGATTCATTAAAATATGTAATTCCTTTTTCAATATCAATATCATGAACTTTAGAAGAAGTATAAATATCAACTCCTGCCTCTTTTGCTCTATTAAATAAAAATTGATCGTAAGTTACACGATCTATAACAAAAGCTTCATGAT
>JAZLLL010000135.1:0-22791 GCA_045598125.1 Methanobrevibacter sp.
AATATATTTATTTTAGATTTAATCTTTTATAAAACTTTTGTTAGTAATAAAAATAGTTATTTTTTCTTTAAAAAAGTAATACTTTGTAAGATGTTTTATAATCTAATCTTAATTAATAAATTTTTATTTCTTTATCATTAAGTATTATTGCTAAATAGATAATTGCAGCTATAAAAAAGTAGAATAAAACTTGTATATCAAGAATTCCTGTTTCAACTCCTAAAATAGAATAAGTTAAAATAATACTATAAAGTACAATATAAAAGGAATCGTTTGTTTTTTTAATTAATTTGTATCCTACTCCAAGTATAAATCCCAGTATGGTCATTTCACAAGCTACTCCTAGTTTTCCGAAATCAACTACCATTTGTCCAATTAATGTAGGTGTTACAGTTACTTCTGTTCTCCAAGAAATTAACTTTCCAACTAGCATACGTGGGCCTAATTCACTTCCAGGCATTGAACTTGAAATCATTTTTCCATGTAAAATTCCAAAGTTTCCAGATATGTGATTTAAAAGATTTAAAACATTTAAAGTGAAATCTGCTCTATTTTGTAAACTGGATATTGGGCTAGTATTTGTTGTAATCATAAATTCACTTAGTGATCGCATATATCCAATTCCAATTATCATTCCAATTCCAATTAATGCTCCCATAATAACTTCCCAGCTTGATAAAATTTTACTGTAATAACCTATTATTATCATCATAAGAAGAATAGCTATAATGGGTGTCCTGTAACCTAATGTTAAAAGAATAATTGATCCAAATAAAAGAAGAATAATAAATCTAAATCTTATTTGTGGTCTATTTATTTTTTTATTTTTGTAGTTATTGATATAATTTGAAGCTAAAAATCCAATTCCCGGTATCATTAAAAATACGGGCATTGTTAAAATAGGTTTTAGAGAGTATCTAAGAGAAGGTTTAATGATAGGTAATCCTCCAACAAATGAAATACTCAAAATAAAAAATATTGTTCCTATAAGTATTAAACAAAATCCAATTGACTTTATGTCTTCTGAGTCAAATATGATTATATCCTTATTTTCATTATTTAAAACATATTTTGGAAATAATATAGAACCTATTATAAATGAAATAAAAGCAATAATTATGGTAATCTGCAAATCTGCACTTAATGGTTTTGTTGCAAGTAATAAAAAGATAGAAAATGTGAAAATTACAATTAAAGGTGCAAAAATATGATTATTTAAAATATTACTTTTTTTTAAAAAAGATAAAAAATTATCATCTGGATAAAGAGTTCTAAAATAACTATTTATCCAAGAATTCTCAAAAAATATTAAAATTTTAAAAATCATTTGGAATAATACTCATTTTTTAACTAAATTTTCTATATTTTTTGTTAGATATGTGATTATTGAATAGATTAAACTCATATTTTCACTTTAGTTTATAAACTTTTAATTTATTAGTTTATATTTTTTATATTCACTAAATTTGAAGTTTTATTTATAGAATTAATATCTTCAATGCTACAGTTATAAATCCTAATGGTAATTGTGCTTGTTTCTCCATTTATGTTTCCTAATATAGAATTAGCTATTTTCATTGTTTCATGGTTTGCTCTTTCTATTTTAATTAAATTGTATGGGTTAGTTGTGATTATGATTTTTGGTTCTTTTATTTCATTTAATTTATTATTTAGTTTTTGGCATTTTTCAGTAGTTATATCGGAAATCGCTATGTTTGTACTTATTTCATATTCTGTTTTATTATCGAGTATTGATGTTAAATCATCGATAGTTTTGATGGATTTAGGTTTAAGAGTTATTTCTTTCAGATTTTTATATTTTTCACCAGTAGTTTCTAAACTAATTTGTTTAATATAAATATCTGCTTCTGGAACATCTTTGTACAATCCTGCAAGGTATTTTTTGCCATTGTTTTCTATTAATACTTTAACATTTGCACTATTATCCTCATCAATCCACAGCACTCTGCCTTTTATGGATATCTCTTCTCCAGAACTTGAATTTATACCCACGATTTTACTAGTTATTATGTATCCATCTTTGTATAAATTTAGATAATTTTCTACTATTTTATTTGAAGTGGATGAGTCAAAACTCATTGAGGTTCCAGTATCATTATTTGAAGTCATATGAAAAACCGCAAAACTAATTGCAAAAATAATACCTATTACTATTAAAATATCTATGATTGCAAGTTTTTTCATGTTATCTTCCTTTTTATTTGTTATTTTTATGATTTTTAATTAATTAGTTTTCTTATTACTTATTCTTCTATTATTATAGCGCCTAATGGACAGGAATCGTAACAATTCCCGCAGTTTACACAGCCTTTTTGAACTTTTATACTATAACCAACTCTTTTAATTAGTCCATGAGGGCATGAAGGTATACATTTTTCACATACTCCACAAATTTCTGCTTCAATTTCCAATATATCACCTGTAAAAATTAATAATTTTTTTAATTTATTATATTAAATATATGTTATTAAATTATTATTTTTTTCTTTATATAATTTTTTGATATTCCATTTTTTATATTTTTATCCTTTTTTTCATTAATTTATAGATTTTTCCATAAAATTTATATAGTATGAAGAACAATTTTATATTGTTGTTATTAAGCAGGGGTGCCCGAGCGGCCAAAGGGGGAGGACTTAAGATCCTCTGGTGTAGGCCTTCGAGGGTTCGAATCCCTTCCCCTGCACTTATTCTTAAATTTTATTTCATTTTCTCGATTTATGCCTTAGTGGCTCAGCTGGTAGAGCGCTACCTTGGTAAGGTAGAAGTCGGGGGTTCGAATCCCCCCTAAGGCTTTTTTTATTGTATTTTATTAATACTTTTTTATTATTTTTTATTATTTTGTTATATTTTTATTTTATCAATAGGTTTTTAGTATTTATTTTTAAAATCTATTGGGAATTTAATTAATTTTTAATATTTTAAAAACAATAACTTTAAATATCTATTAATTTAATATTTACATTACTAAAAATTAATTTATTTTATTATTAATTAGTGAATTAATATAAAATTTTATGTGGTGATATTGTGGTTAAACATTTTAATATTATAATGGCAGGAGTTATTTCTGGAATTGTTGCATTATTTACTTCTTTTTTAGGAATATCTGGTACTATTATTGGGTCTGTTTTAAGTTCTTTCTTATATCAATTATTATCTGCTTTTTATGAAGAAAAAACTAAAAATATTGATTTTTCTAATGTGGGGAAACTAGGTAATGTGAATAAATCTAATAAGTTTTATTTAAAAAATAATTCTTTATTAACTCATAAACTTGCTTTTGTTTTTCCAATTGTTGTAATTTTATTAATTGAATGTTTATTCTGTTTAACTTACACTCATTATGGATTTTTAAAATTATTTAATTTATTGGAGGCAATAACTGATCAGAATTTATTTAGAGTTATGGGTATGGCATTAATTGTAATTAGTTTGTATCCTCTTTTTAAATCAGACATAGTTAAAAGAATAAATTTTTTGTATTTATTTATTGTAGGTGTTCTTTTACTTTTTAGAGGTCTTATAGATATTCATCCATTACTTTTAAAAATATTTTATTCTGGATTAGATAAATTAGACTTCTTCTTTGCAATTTTTGTTGTTATTATTTTGATTGGTGTTAGTATTAATGTTTTAAAAGATGCATTCTTAAATGTCAATATTACTAAAAGTAATAAAAATTTTGTTCCAAAGAAAATTAAAAATAATGTTGATAAAAAGGTATTTAATAAAATTAATCCTTATATTTATAATCAAAAAAATTCTAATGATTTATTTGTTGATGAATATGGGGAAAATATTCCTATTTATGAAGAGGATTATATTTATGTAAAAGATCCAAATAATCCAAATAAACCAGTTAAAAAAAGAATTCTTAAGAAAGTTAATTTAAATTCTGATAAAAATAAGTTTAATAAATAAATATTGTTTAATATTTTTTTATACTTTTTCTTTTTTTCTTTTGTAGCACTATACTAATTAGATTTAATTTGATCGTCTCCATGTATTGCCACATTTAGCGCATCTAATAAAAAATGTGGGCGCTTCATCTGCTGATCTTGTTTGTACTGTCCACCAATATCCTTTTTTCCCTCCACATTTATAACATGTGATTTCCATAGTAGGTAAAGCTTTATTGTTATCTGTAATTATTACTTCTTTTTGAAATTCCACTTCTTCTTGAAATTTATATTCTTCTTCAATTTCTTCTTCACTTATTTTTTCTTCCCATCCACATTTACATTTTAACTTTCCATTATGTGGTAAGATAATTGAACTACATTTAGGACAAAATTTCATTTAAATTCCTCTATTTAATAAAATAATTTACATTTGATGAATATTTTAATTTACACTTTATTTAATGGTGGAGTGTAAGGAGCTAAAATGCTCCTCCACCACCCCCACCAGACCCTCCTCCAATTCTTCCAGAAGAATCATTTGCGGCACTTATTCCTGTGTTAATTGCATGATTTAATGTGTTGTGTCCTCCAAAGTAACAAAAAAGGAATAGGGGATTGTTGATATAATTTTCATTATTATTATTATTATAAACAACTATTTTCATTGATTTATATACCTTATCAGCTATTCCTAGTGCTGTTGCATAAACAAGATATTCATTCCAAATAGCTATAGATTCTGGAGGATTTTCTTTCATTAAGGAATAATCCTTAAGATATTTCTTAAAATTTTTCCATTTTGCATTATATTCTGCACCGTATTCAGTCCATCTTCCACCTATTGTGGATGGAAGAAATATGCAGATAATTCCAATAAGTGATATGAAAAATCCAACAAAGAATGAATAATATGCTGAATTAACAATAGAATTTACTGAAAAGTATATGATTAAAACTCCTACTATTAAACTAGTTAATCCATAAATTTTCATATTTGTTGATCCGGTTTCTATGAAATATTTTTCAATTTCAGATTTTGAAAGATATGTATTTTTAAAGTTTTCTTTCCAACTATTAAGATTTTTTGAAAATGTTTTGGATATTACACTTCCTCTTAAGCTTGATTCCATATAATCTAAGCTAATTTTACCATCTATTTCGAATGGTCTAAGAATAGATAAAACTTCTTTTTCAAAATATTCAAGCTCATCTTTTTTACTATAATTGATTTCCATAACTATGCTATTTTTTAGTTTACCTTCTTCTAACTTAGATATTGATATATATTTTCTGTTAATTAAATCCATAATTGCTGCTTGAAATCCATGAGTATCGGGTAATCCTATAATTGATCCAAATCCTCCTTGCATTGCATTTACAAATACTGGTGTGTCATTTGTTGGAGGTTCTATCTCATAAATTCCTCTATAATTTATCTTAGGTTCTCTTCCTTGTTTTAAATATATTGTAATGGGGATTATGATTGAAAGTAAGGATAAGGTATCTAAAACTAAAAATCCTATATTTGCCAAATTATTTGAATTTTCATAATCTTTTTGAATTTTTTTGATTTTTTCTAATCCTGGTGAATCAATTTTTTGTGCATAAATTGGATTTTTAAAATAGGTAAGTGGGATAGTGGATCTAATTTCAAGATAATTTCCACTATAAATATAATTACTTTCAACTTTTAGAGTATTATTATTCCATACTTCTTTATTTATCTGGTTATATGGATTTATCCAATATTGAATTCCTTTTTTATCATTGAAATAAATATTTGCTTTCACTTGATTAACTCCCACATCCCAGTCTTCTCCCCAAAGTTTATAATGTAATTCTCCAGTATCTGTGTAAGTTTTAATGACTTTTGTAAAATCGTATTCATAGTCTACTTTAATATTTGTATTTGGGGTTATTTTTTTTGTTTTTTCTTTATCTTTATAAAGATAAACTTTTATTTTTTTATTTCCTTCTTCTGTGAATGTGGAATAATCACAGTAAGCTCCTTTTGTTGTAACTTTTAAATTTTTAATTTCCTGATTTTCTTTTAAAGGAATAGTTCTATATATTCCATTTGCTGAACTATCAAAATGATAATTAATTGTCTCTTTTACATGTAAAAGACCATTTTCTTCAACAATCAGTGAAATTGCTCCTTTAGTTAATGAGTAATCCACATCCTCAGCATATACAACAGAGGAGGTAGATACAAGAAACAATAAAACAAGTAAAATAGATATTAATTTTTTATTTAAAATCATATACATCATTAAATATTTAACTTATCTTGATAATATTTATTTTAGATATTTTTATTTAATTTTATTATCTAATATTTTATTATTTATTAAAATTCTACTTGGGGCACTGATCTTGATTCTTCAGTTGCTTCAAAGAAATCAGCTTCTTTAAATCCAAAAACATTTGCAAATATATTACTTGGGAAAGTTTGACATTTATTATTATACATGTAAACAGTATCATTATAAAATTGTCTAGAATATGCAATTTTGTCTTCAGTTTCTTCTAATTGTTTTTGTAATTCTTTAAAATTTTCATTAGCTTTTAAATCAGGATAATTCTCAGCTACTGCAAATAAAGTTTTCAATGTACTAGATAATTCATTATTTGCTTTTCCTATATCTTTTACATTATTTGCATTCATAAGGCCAGACCTTGCTTTTGTTACATCATTAAAGATACTTTTCTCATGAGATGCATATCCTTTTACGGTTTCAATTAAATTAGGAATTAAATCAGATCTTCTGTTTAGTTGAACATCAATTTGAGCCCATGCATTTTTGACTTTATTTCGTGCTGTTACAAGTCCATTATATAATAAAATAATTGCAAGTATTATAATTATAACTACAATTAAAATTCCAATTATTACCCAGTTCATAGTTTTTCTCCTTATCTACTTTATATAATTTTTTAATAATTTTTATATTATTTTAAATATTTAATTTTTACTTTATATTAATAATTTCAATTAAGCATAGATTCTTATTATATATTATGATTTATTAATTTTTTAGTTAGTATATTTCTTTTTCAGGTTATTTTTTTAAACCTCTTTGAAAATATTCTTATTTTGGGCTCTTTTAGTAATATTTTTTTATAATATTGTATTATTTATCATGATTAATTAGGAATTATCCTAAAGTATATATATCTTGTAATTTATAATGATTATACATGATAGAATGGAGGAAAATTTAATGATTGAAATTCGCTTTCACGGTCGTGGAGGACAAGGTGCTGTAACTGCAGCTGAAATTTTAGCTAAAGCTGCATTTGAAGACGGTAAATTCTCTCAAGCGTTCCCATTCTTTGGTGTTGAACGAAGAGGAGCTCCAGTAATGGCATTTACTAGGATTGATACTGAGCCAGTTAATATCAGATATCAGGTATATAATCCTGATTATGTTTTAGTTCTTGATGATGGTCTTTTAAATGTTGTAGATGTGTATGCTGGAGTTAAAGAAAACAGTGAAATTATTATAAACACTATAAATGATATTAAAGGAGAATCTCATCCAGTTTATAATATTGATGCAACAGGTATTGCTTTAGAAAACTTAGGTGTTAATATTGTTAATACTATTATTTTAGGTTATTTTGCAAAGAAAACTGGTGCAGTTAGTATTGAATCTATTTTAAAAGTAATTAAAGAAACTTTCCCTGGTAGTATAGGGGAGAAAAATGCAGTAGCTGCTAAAATAGCTTATGATATGGCTTAAAGTAGTTATAATACAACTTATGATGTGACTTAATTTTAATAATTAAGTGGATTCTTATTTTAATTAATTTCTTAAATTGTGATAACTTTTTAAAACTTTGTATTATTTGGATTCTGTATTATTTGTAATATGTAACTATTCAGATAATATAATATTAATATTTAAAATAGAAAATTAATTAAAAAAATTCTTTTAAAATGAAAATAATATAACTTAAAATTTAACTTTAATGGAAAATAAAGGTGATTAAATGGTTTCTATTGGGTGTGGAATAAGTGAACCTGGAAGTACTCGTAATAATAAAACTGGAAGTTGGAGAACTTTTAAACCAGTTTTAGATAAAGAAAAATGTGTGGATTGTGATAATTGTATTTTGTTCTGTCCAGATGGATGTATTGGTAAAGAACATAATATTGATTATGATTATTGTAAAGGCTGTGGTATTTGTAAAGTAGAATGCCCAGTTCAAGCTATTGAAATGATAAGAGAAGAATAGCTTAAAATAAATAGGAGAAATTTTATGACAAATCAAGTTATGACATCAAATAAAGCAGTCGCTGAGGCTGTTAAATTAGCTAAACCTCAAGTTATTCCAGTTTATCCTATTACTCCTCAAACTACTATCTCTGAATATCTTGCACAATATGTTGCAGATGGAGATTTAGATGCTGAGTATATTAGGGTAGAATCAGAACATAGTGCGATTAGTGCTACTTTAGGTGCTTCTGAAGCTGGTGTAAGAGTATTTACAGCTACTTCTTCTCAAGGATTAATGTTAATGCATGAAATTTTATTTGCAGCTGCTGGAATGAGGGCTCCAATTGTTATGGCGGATGCAAATAGGGCTATTTCTGCTCCTTTGAATATTTGGAATGATCAACAGGATTCTATTGCACAAAGGGATGCAGGATGGATTCAGTTATATGTTGAAAATGCTCAAGAAGCTCATGATACTATTATTCAAGCTTATAAGATTGCAGAGAATGAAAAAGTTTTATTACCTGTAATGGTATGTTTAGATGGTTTTATCTTAACACATACTGTTGAGCCTGTAGAACTTCTTGAATCAGAAGCTGTGGATAAGTTTTTACCTTCTTATAATCCAAATCATGCATTTTTAGATCCTGAAAAACCTATGTCTTTAGGTACATTAGCAGATCCAGAATATTATACTGAAGCAAGATATGCTATGCAAGTTGCTATGGATAATTCAATATCTGTTATTAAAGAAGTAGGTAAAGAATTTGGTGAGAACTTTGGAAGAGAATATGGTCTTGTAGATGCTTATAAATGTGATGATGCTGAGATTATATTAATCGCTATGGGATCTATGTGTAGTACAATCAGGGTTGTTGTTGATGAATTAAGAGAACAAGGAGAAAAAGTAGGTCTTCTTAAAATCAGAGCTTACAGACCTTTCCCTTATGAAGAAATTAATGAAATTGTCAAAAATGCAGATAAATTAGCAGTTCTTGATAAAAACATTACTTTTGGTATTGGTGGAGCTCTTTTCACTGATGTTTGTGCTAAATGTGATAAAGATACCTATGGATTTATTCTTGGTTTAGGTGGAAGAGATATCATTCCTGATTATATTAAAGAATGTGTAGAATTAACAAAATCTGGTGAGAAAAAAGTTAACTGGATTGGACTTAAGGAGGATGAATAATATGAAAATTCCTGAAGAAGAATTATTAGCACCTGGTCACAGAGGTTGTGCAGGTTGTGGGGCTTCTATTGGGGTTAGGCTTGCTCTTAAAGCTTTAGGTAGAAATACTGTAGCTATTTCTGCGACTGGTTGTTTAGAGGTTATGACTACTCCTTATCCTGAAACTGCATGGGAAATCCCTTGGGTGCATGTTGCATTTGAAAATGCTGGGGCTGTTGCTTCTGGTGTAGAAAGAGCATTAAAAGCACAAGGAAAAGAAGATATTAATATTGTTGCTTTTGGTGGTGATGGAGGTACTACAGACATAGGTATTCAATCATTATCTGGTGCTATGGAAAGAGGCCATAATTTAACTTATATTTGTTATGATAATGAAGCTTATATGAATACCGGTATTCAAAGAAGTAGTTCTACTCCATTTGGTGCATCAACTACTACTTCTCCAGTTGGTAAGGAAAGTTTTGGTGAGGATAAGCCTAAGAAAAATATGGCATTTATTATGGCAGCACATGGTGTTCCATATGTAGCTACTGCATCTATTGCTTATCCTGAAGATTTTATGAAAAAAGTTAAAAAAGCTGCTGAGATTGATGGTCCTGCATATATACACTTAAATCAACCTTGTACTACTGGTTGGGGTTTTAAACCTGAAAATACTATTCAACTTGGTAGATTGGCTGTTGAATCTGGTGCTTGGGGATTATTTGAAATTGAAAATGGTGAGTTCAAAATTACTTATAGGCCTCAAAATAGGAAACCAGTAAAAGAGTATTTATCTGCTCAAAAAAGATTCAAACACCTTAGTGATGATGTAATTAATCAAATTCAAGAATTTGTTGATGCTCAGTGTGAAGAATTGGGAATATAAATAATAGTCTGTGAAAATTTATATGATGTATGTAAATTTAAGGAGGTAACTCTTTTGGAAAAATTATTAGTACAAACTGAATTATGTGATGGTTGTAAAGACTGTGAAAAAGCTTGTGAAGGTATTCACGGGGTTTCCAGAATTACTATTCATGATTTAGATGGTTCTTATTATCCTATTCGTTGTCAACAATGTGAAGATGCTCCTTGTGAAATAATTTGTCCTACTGGAGCTATGTCAAATCAAGGTGTAAATACTGAAAAATGTATTGCTTGTGGTTTCTGTGCAATAACTTGTCCTTTTGGAGCAGTTAGTATTAAAGAATCTAATGCACATAAATGTAATCATTGTAATAATCGTGAAGAAGGTCCTGCTTGTGTAAATGCTTGTTCTAAACGTGCTATTGAACTTGGTGATTGTAATGAGATTATTTCAAGAAAACAAAAAGAACATATAGAAAAAATAGCAGGATTAGGTAAAAAACCTAAAGGAAAAAGTTTTTTAAGTATTATTACTTCTGATACAAGAGCTAAAAAATCATTTGAGGATTAAGAGGTGAAAATATGGGAGAATTGGTTGTAAACCCAGAACTTTGTGTAGAGTGTGGACTTTGCGAACGTAATTGTCCAAATAATGCAATTCGTGTTTATGATGGTGTACCTTTGTTTTGTATGCATTGTAATCCTGAAAGAGCACCTTGTCTTCTCATCTGTCCTGAAGGAGCTATTGAAGAAGTAGGTGGGGCTATTACTATTAATAATAATAAATGTATTGGTTGTAAATTATGTCAAGAAGTTTGTCCTATTGGTGCGATTAATATTAATGAATCTGGTCAAGCTAATAAATGTGATTTATGTGAAAATTATGAACTTCAACATTGTGTAGATGCTTGTCCTACCGGTGCTCTTATTAATAATTCTGAAGAAGTGATTGTTGCAAAACAGGAAAAACTTTCTGAAGGATTTAAAAAAGTTCAATCTTTATTGAAATAATTGTTTTTTTTTAAACATTATTTTTTTTATTTTTTTTTATTAGATTTTGTATCTTATATTTTTTACTTAATTTTTTTTACAGTTATTGTTTTTTTATTTAATTTTTTAATAATTATTATTTTTAGTTTATTTTTCCATTTTTATTTAAAATTTTAATAAATTATTTAAAGATATAAATTAAATATTTGATATAGATATTATTAAATTTAATTCATAATTTTTTTTTTTTAAATTATATTGGAATATTTAGGTTTTATTATGATTAGTGAAAAGCAAATTGAAGATACTATTTATCAACTTTACAAACAAGCAGCTATTGTTCTTGGAGATGATGTCAAATCTGCACTTAAAGATGCTCTTAAAAGAGAAGATAATGACTTAGGTAAGTTAAATATTGAAGTTATCTTAAAAAATATTGGGCTTGCAGAAGAAAAGTCAATTCCAATGTGTCAAGATACTGGTCTACCTATAGTTTTTGTAAAACTTGGAAAAGTTCAAGTTGAAAATCTTTACGAAGCTATTGCAAAAGGTATAGAGAGAGCAACTGGAGATGTTCCACTTAGACCAAATGTTGTAGATCCAATTACAAGAAAAAATACTGGAATTAATGTAGGAAATAAAGTACCTATTATTGATGTGGAACTTATTGATGGTGATTATGTTGAATTTACAATAATGCCAAAAGGTTTTGGTTCTGAAAATAACAACCAATTAGGTATGCTTTTACCTGCTGATGGTGTAGAAGGAGTTAAAGACTTTGTTGTAGAGTCTGTTCTTAAAGCAGGAGGTAAACCATGTCCGCCTATGGTAGTTGGTGTTGGTATTGGTGGAACCTCTGATATGGCTTTAAAATTAGGTAAAAAAGCTTTACTTGGTACTGTTGGGCAGAGGAATTCTGATGAAGTTCTTGCAGAAATGGAAACAGAAATCCTTGAGAGAATTAATAAAGATGGAAAAGGACCAATGGGACTTGGTGGTAGAACAACTGCACTTGATGTAAAAATCTTAAAAATGGACACTCATACTGCAGGACTTCCTGTAGGTGTTGTAATTCAATGTTGGGCTGATAGACATGCTACAGCTCGTTTATATGATGTATAATTAGAGTGATACAATGACAATACTTATTATAACTGGACATTTAGCTTATCCTTTAGTTAAAGAGATGGCAGATAAATCTTCAAAAGAAACAATTGTACATATTGCTGATACTCAAGTAGCTGCTTTTTTAACTCCTAATCAAATAATCAAAGAAATTAAAGAGAATTTTGAGGATAAATTAAATGAAATTGATATGGTTCTTGTTCCAGGTTTAATAAGAAAAGATACTTCTTTGATTGAAGAAGAATTCAAAATTCCTTCTTATAAATCTTCAACAGATGCTGCCGATTTAGCGATGGTTCTTGATTTAAGTGATGAACTTGAATTATCACAGAATAAACCTGCAGATAAACTTATTGAAGAAGAAAAGAAAAAACAAGCATTAAAATTTATTGAAGATTTTGAAAATGATTTTGAACTTAGGGAAAAACTTCTTAAAAAAGAGGAAAATATTCTTGTTGGAAAACTTCCTGTAGGTGAAGATTTCCCTATGAGAGTCTTATCAGAAATTGCAAGTGCTCCTATTTTATCAAAAGAAGAATTAATTAGAAAAGCAGAATTCTTTGTAGCATCTGGCTCTGATATGATTGATATTGGGATGGTTGCAGGTGAAGATAGATCTGAGGAGATTCCTGAGCTTATTGATACTTTACGTCCGATTGTAGGAGATAAACCTCTAAGTATAGATACTTTAAATTCTAATGAAATTAAATCTGCAGTTAATCATGGGATTGATATGGTTTTAAGCTTAGATAATGGTAATTTTGAAGAAGTTTTACCTCTTCTTAAAGAGAAAAATGTTCCTGCAGTATTACTTCCTACAAATTTTTCAAACGGTTTTGTTCCAAGTACACCTGAAGAACGTGTTGAATCTATGGAAAAACTTGTTAAATCATGTGAAGGAATTGATGCAGTTTGTGATTTAATTTTAGATCCTGTAAATAGTAGTAGTATTGTTGATTCAATAATTTCTTTTAATGAATTTCATAAAATTAATAAAAGTCCTATGTTCTTTGGTATTGGTAATGTTATTGAACTTATGGATACTGACTCTGTTGGTGCTAATGCATTACTCGCAGGAATAGCTATGGAGCTTGGTGCAAGTATATTGTTTACTCCTGAAGAAAGTGGTAAAACTTATGGTAGTGTTAGAGAATTATCTATTGCATCTAAAATGATGTTTTTAGCTAAGAATAGGCAATCTATTCCAAAAGATTTAGGTATTAATCTTCTTGTATTTAAAGATAAAAAGAAAAGAATGGAATTATCTGGAGTTCATTATGAAGACCTTCCTATATTTGTAAATGAAAAACCTATGAAATTTGTTCATGATAAATCGGGCAGTTTTAAAATAAGGGTAAAATATGGGGTTAATGTGGAGACTTCTAAAATATCTGTTATTCATTTTAAACGTAACAAGTCTGATTGTGTTATTGAAGGTAAAAATGCTAAGGAAATTTATGAAGAGATTATAAATAGGGGACTTATTAGTCGAATTGAACATGCAGCTTATTTAGGTAGTGAACTTCAAAAAGCAGAAATAGCTATGTTAACTGGAAAGGAATATATTCAAGATTTTGATTTATTTAAAAATCCTGATGAAGAATTAAATTAAGAATTGGGTTAATTTTTATTTAAATATTATTTAATTTAAGGATTATCTTCTTTTTTGTATTTTTAGTTTATTTTTTATTTTTTTTTAATTAATTATTTATTAAGATATACTTTTATTGCCAAAGATTTTTATATTATTTATTAATAAATAAAAACATGATAATAATTTATTAATAAATAATTTCTAATTTATTTTTCTTAATTTAATATTTAGATTAAATTTAATTAAATAATAAGATGCATGAGTTATTATTTTTTTTAAAAATTAAAAGGGTTTAGAATGTCTAGTGATGAAATAACTATTAAAGAGATTAAAAAAGGTTTATCTGAAGTAGGCTATATTACAAATGATGAGATAACAACTTCTATTTTTTTAGCAATTTCTTTAAATAAACCTGTTTTAATTGAAGGTCCTCCAGGTGTTGGAAAAACTGAATTAGCTAAAGCATTAGCCAAATCATTAAATAGGGATTTTTTTAGAATTCAATGTTATGAAGGTATAACTTTTGAACAAATTGTCGGGGAATGGAATTATCAAAAACAATTGCTCCACCTTGAAGCTTTTAAAAATAAGGAAAATTCAGAAGAATCTATATTTGAAGAAGATTATTTTATAAGAAGATCTCTTTTAAATTCATTTATGAATGAAAATGATTCTGTTCTTCTTATTGATGAAATTGATAAAGCTGATGAAGAGGTGGAAAGTTTTTTACTTCAAGCATTAGGGGAGAAAGAAATAACTGTTAATGATCTTGGAACATTTGATTTACAGAATAATTTAATTGTTATTTTAACTTCTAATTCTCAAAGAATGCTTTTAGATGAAACTAAAGATCGTTGTTTGTTTTTATATATTTCTTACCCTCCAATTGATCGTGAAATAGAAATTGTTAAATCTAAAATTTCTGTTACTGATGAGAGTTTGGTTAAGAAGATTGTTGAATTAATACATAAAATTAGAACTTTTAATTTATCTAAAAAACCTTCTGTAAGGGGAAGTATTGATTGGGTTGATTCAGTTCAAAAATTAACTAAAAATGGCAAAGATGTGGATGATGCTTTAAAATCAAGTGTTGGGGTTGTAGTTAAAACTGAAGCAGATAAGAGTAGAGTTCTTAAAGATGCTTTTAAATAATATTTTGGACTATTGTTATTTAATATTGTTTTATTAATTTAAATAATATTTCTATTGTTTAAATATTTATTCATCTTTGGTGCAATATTGATGTTATTATATATTGAATAAGGTTTTTAAAATGGAAAAACAGATTGTTTATTTGTCTCATAAATTAAGAAAAGAAGGTTTTAATGTAAGTATTCGTAGTACTCAAACAGCTATTGAAGCTTATTATTTAATCGGAGATAATAAAAAGTTATTAAAAGAAGCTTTAAAATCTGTTTATGTTAAAAATAAATATGATATTCCTAAATTCGAAGAGATATTTGAGAAACATTTTGCAAAGAAAAAGAATAATGGTGAAATTAAAAATTTACAAAGATATTCTGCAGAAATGGGTTCAAATATGGTTAAATCTAATAAATTTCAATTTAAACTTCAGAAAAAATCTAATGGTGGTAATAAATTAGATATATGGTCTGAAACCTATTTGAATCAATTATCTGGAATGCCTATTCTTCAAGAGAGAAATATGGATCTTGCAAGAGATGGTGAATTGTTGAATAAAGATTTAACTAAATTAAATAAATTTGATCAAAGAGTTTTTGAGTTATGTCAAGAACTAGGTAAAAAAATAGCTAATAAAAGATCTAGAAGAATTCGTCTTGCATCATCATATAAGGTAGATATGCGCCGTACAATGCGTCGTAATATGAAATATGGTGGAATTCCTCTTGAAATAGTTAACATTAATCAGAGACCTCATAAGAAAGAACATCTTTTTTTAAATGATATTAGTGGATCTTGTGAGTGGATTAGTAGTTGGTTTTTCATGTTAATGTTTGCATGTCAATTGTCTTTTAAACATTCTCGTATGTTTGAATTTGATAATAAAACTATAGAAACAACAGATCTTTTAAAAGAAAAATATATGATTAATGCATTTTCAGAAATTAGGAGAGTACGTATGAAAAATGCAATGGTTAGAGGAACATCTGATATGTATAGTGCATTTAATTCATTTATTGAACAAGTTAATTTAAGTAATAAGTCTTATGTTATTATTCTCTCTGATTGTAGGGATTGGTCTGGGCCAAAAGTTGATGGAATTCCTGCAAGTGTAGAATTAATGAGGAAAATGGCTATTTTATCTAAAAAAGTAATTATACTTAATCCTGAGGATAGATTAAAGTGGGATGTGGTAGATAGTTGTGTTTCTTTGTATGAAGAAGCAGGAGCTAAAGTTTATGAAGTAAATAGTTTAAATAAGCTTGCAGAGTTCGTTGCATCAATTTAAATAAATTTATATATTAAAATTCTTATTTTTTAATATTGTCTTTAGAATAGTATTTCTAAGTGTATTATATATGATTTAATAATATGATTATGTATAATTATGATTTTTTATAGAATTAATTTAATTTTTAAAAATAATGAAGTTATTAAGGATGACGTTTTATGGAAACATGTACTAAGTGTGGAAATTCGAATGTAATTATTAAAAGAAAATCTTCTGGTCAAGCTTTATGTAAAGAGTGTTTTATTAAGAGTATTGAAAAGAAAGTTATCACTACTATTAAAAAAGAAAAATTTATTGAAAAAGGAGATAAAGTTTTAGTTGCATTATCTGGAGGTAAAGATAGTGTTGTTACTCTTGAAATTCTTAATTCTTATGTTAAACGCCATATTATTGAATTATGTGCTGTTACTATTGATGAAGGAATTAGAGGATATCGTGAAGAAGGAATTAAAATCGCTAAGGCTCATGCTAAGCGTTTAGGAATTCCTCATAAAGTTGTTTCTTTTAAAGATGCTTTTGATATAGGCTTAGATGAAATAATGACTAGGGATGAACACAGAGGTTCATGCACTTATTGTGGTGTTTTCCGTAGGTGGATAATTAATAGAGTTGCAAGAGAATTCGGTGCAACTAAAATAGCTACTGGTCATAATTTAGATGATGAAACTCAAGCTATTATGATGAATTATTTAGAAGGCAATATTGAAAATCTTTCAAAAATTGGTCCGAAGACAGAATCTAAATCTGAATTATTTACTGTTAAAATTAAACCTCTTAGAGAAATTCCTGAGAGAGAAATTGGTCTTTATGCATTAGCTAAGGGTTTGGATGTTCATCTTGCTGGCTGTCCTTATGCTCAAGAATCTTTTAGAATGGAGGTTTCTAATATCTTAAAAGATTTATCTGAAAATCATCCAACAATTATGTATTCTACACTTAGGGGATTTGATAAAATTCGTCCAGCTATTAAAGATAGGATGACTAGGGATTATGAATTTGAAAGATGTGAGTCTTGTGGTGAACCTTCTTCTAATCGATTATGTAGAGCTTGTACTTTTTTAGAAGAATTAAATAATTCTTAATTTAATGGTAGTGATTTTATGAAATTTACAATTATTTATAATAATGAAAGAGTTGACAAAGAATCCAATGTAAATATAACCATTAAAGATGTTTTAGATGATTTAGGTTTATCTTCTCAAACTATTGTTTCTAAAAAAAATGGGAATATTGTTATTGAAGAAAGTTCTATTGATGAGGGGGATGAAATAGAATTTATTCAAATTATATATGGTGGATAATATATTTAATTTTAATTAATTTATAGTAATTTTATATAGTAACTTTATAAATTATGTTATAATTATATTAAATTGATTTAATAAGTCTGGGATGTGAGAGTATAAAAGTTTATTATACATGTGGGTCATGTTTTTTAAGACAAGCTAAAGATGCTATTGATTTATCAACAGATGATGAAGAATTAAAATTTAAGCTTATTCAAAATATTTTATCCTTTTTAGGTAATGAGTTTAATAAAAATCTTCAATCTAATTTGACTGGGACTAGAATTCATCAATATATTAAAAGAGAAACGGATTGTGAAGATCCGTATAAATTAGAAAAAATTGAAGGAAATAAGTTAGCTTTAAAACTTTTGCCAAAAGTTAGAAATATTCTAGAAGAAGATGATAGTTTAGAAAATCATATTAAAATAGCTATTGTAGGTAATATTCTGGATTTTGGTGCTTTTGGTTTAGATATTGATTGGGAGTCAAAGATTAATGAAGGTCTTAATAAAGATTTAGCTATTAATGATATTTGTGCTTTTGAAAATGCTTTAAATAAGTATGATGAAGTTCTTTATTTAGTAGATAATACTGGAGAAATTGTTTTTGATAAATTACTTATTGAAAAACTAAAAGAGTATAATATTAAAATTACAGTAGCAGTTAAAGAAAAACCCATTTTGAATGATGCTTGTATGAAAGAAGCTTTGGATACAGGACTTGATGAAATAGCTGAAATTATTACTACAGGTTCAGATTCTGTTGGAATTGTGGAGTCTATGGTTAGTGATGATTTCTTAGATTATTTTAAAAAATTTCAGTTTATTATTTCAAAAGGTATGGGTAACTATGAGGGAATAACTGAAATGGATTTATCAAACCAAGAAGTTTTTGTTCTTTTAGCTACTAAATGTTTAGCTATTTCTAGAGATATTGGTGTTGATGAAGGATCCCATATTTTATATAAATTATCCTAATTTTTTATTTTTAAATTTTATTTAGTTAATAATATAATTGTCAATTATTAAAAGGTGGTATAATGAAAATAGGGTTTATTGGTTTTGGTGAAGTTTCATATGTATTGTCAAAACTATTTTTTGAAAATGGATTCGATATTTTAACTTCTATTGAGGGACGATCAATTAAAACTAAAGAACTTGTTAATTCTATCGAGTATATTTGTCTTCTGTCTACTTTTGAGGAGGTTGCAGAAGAATCCGATATTCTTATTTCAGCAAATAGTCCTAATAGTGCATTAGGAATTGCTCTTAGATATGGCTCTTTAACTAATGGTATTTTCTTAGATTTTAATAATATATCTCCAGATACTTCTAAAAAAATTGCTAATTTTATAGGTGAAGATCATTTTGTAGATTCTGCAATTATGGGTAAAGTTAAATCTAAAGAATTAAATATTTATTTGTCTGGTAAATTGGCCGTTAAACTTGAAAAATTTATTAATTCTAATTTAGATAATACTTCAGAATCTAAGATTAATACTACTGTAGTTAGTGATAAAATTGGGGATGTTTCAAGTTTAAAAATTCTTAGAAGTTCTTATACTAAGGGTGTTTCTGCACTTCTTATTGAAACATTTGAAACTGCAAAAAAATTAGGATTAGATTATGAGCTCTGGAACATTTTAGATTTGACTGAAAATAACTTATTTAGACAATCATCTAAATCTAGGATAAAAAGTTCATATAAATCCTCTAAACGTAAATATGAAGAATTAGGGGAAGTTTTGGATTTTGTATCTTCTGTTAATGATAAAAAATCTGATAGTTTAATGGTTTCTGCAACTAAAGATAAATTTGAATATTTAAAAAATAGGAAAAAGTTTTAAATATTATCTTTTTGATTTGCTATTTGTTTTTTAATCATGTTTGTTTTTTAATTTTATTAGAAGTAAGTATTTATTTGTTATGTATAGTTATTTTTATTCTATAATCTCCTCTTTTGTTTTTAAATAATTTTCCGCTTACTGGAATATATCTGGAATCAATTATGTATCTTAAATAAGTCACTTCTTTTGAAGGTAATTTTAGATTTGTCTTTATTTTTAATTTTCCTTTTTTTATTTGGCATGAAATTTTATTATCTTTATCTATGAAAATATTTGCATTGAGATTTTCTTCTACTTCTTTAGACTCAAATTTTGTAAGATTTAGTCCAGATTCAAGAATTAATGGAGCTGAATTAGGTTTAACTCCTAATCTAAATTTTTCGTTTGCTTTTTTTGCAGATATTCCTTTAGTTACTTCACTTGCAACATACCATGCTCTTTCAATAGTTTTATTTATTGTTTGTCCTGGAGGAATAATTCCTTCTTTTTCATAAGATTTCATAAGAGTTAATACTTCTTCTTTAGTAACTTCTTCTTCAAGTGCACTGGCTGCAAGTCTAGTCATCACTGGCCCATATCCTGCTCTTCTAAAAGTAGCCCAAATCGATTCATCCTCTTTATAAAATCTCCCTTCAATTATTTTGTTTATTGATTTTCCATTTAAATATGCAATGTTTGTAAGGCTATGTCGAGAATATGTGTTCATTTTATGTTTTAATAATTTTAAATTTCTTTTATTTGGGATGTTTCCAGATGAGATTTCTCTTTCTAAAATTTCAATTGTTGATTTTGGAAGTAGCTGTCTAGTTTCTTTTGTAATAGCCAGTTCGTTATCTATAATCGATTTTCTAATAAATCTTCCAGATATTTTCTGTGGTTTTTTTACTTCATTAATTAAATGAAATTTTAAATTTTTTCCATTTTTTCCTAAAAATTCATTAATTGCATACCATCTAATTACATTTCTATTTGGAAAATCTTGAGGAATTCCTAAAAAATTCCCTTCTTCTGTGAATTTTCTTGCATATTTTTTAACATCACTAAAAGATATGTCTGCAGCAGTTATATAATCTGTTACTCCATTTTTAATCATCATAGAAAGTCGAATAGGGACACTATAAGACAAAACAAGGCGGTGATGTAAGCCTTCAACACCAATTACTTTGTCTGCTCCAAGAGCCAAAGCCATTTCTTTTCTAGCTTCAAAATTAACAAAAAAAGGAGCATGATTTGCACTATATCCTTTATTCATATAAATAACTAATTCAATTCCTTTTTCTTTAGCTATTTTTTTGCCTTGTTTTATTAGTTCTTCGTGTCCTTTATGAACGGGGTCAAAATCTGCACTTATTCCAATCATATTTAATCTCTAAATTTTGTAAAATTAAAAACATTTAAAAAATTAAAAATAAAAAAATAGTAAATAAAAATATTAAAAGAATATAACTAAAAGGTATTGTTTTCCTTTAAATTTAGTATTCATTAAATAAATTTAAAATTCCTGTGATTAGTAACCATATTCCGATTAAAGAACCTAAAATTATTGGATTTTTTATATAAGTTCCAAGAATTATATAAATTACTCCAAGTACTATTCCTAGAGTTCCCATCCAAAATCCATATTTGTCAGTTCTACTTCCAATAATTATAATTAATCCAATAATTATTAAGAAGATTCCAGAGAGATAAATTGTAAGTGCAGTTAAAAATGTGAATAAATTAGGGTTAAAAATTAAACCTAAACTTACAATGAGCATTATTAATCCAAGTATTATATTTAAAATTCCTTTACTTGTATTATAATCTACTTCTCCAATACCATTCACTAATAAAAATATTGAAAGTAATAATATAGATAATCCTAATAAGTCTGATGCTCCGATAACTCCTAAAATGGGGCATGCAATTATTATAATTCCAAGTATTATTGAAATAATGCTTGTTGTTATATTTTTCAAATTTAATCTCCTTTGTTCTTATTTTTTCATAAGATGTTTTATATTAAATATTTTAATCTATTAAATAATATTTATAATTATTGTTTGTTTTTTTATTTAACTTTTTTTAATTATAGTTATTAATATAAAGGTAAATGTTTTATTCTTGTTTTTGAATGAGTAATTTCTGAAAATTTAACTTCTGCTATCCATTTTTGTTTACATTCACAATCATAATCAATCTGGTTTTGATTGAAATTAGAATCAATAATTATATGTTTTAATTCTTTATTACATTTTTTACAATTGTAAGGTCCTCTTCTTGAGCCAAAACCAGATGTGTCCATGAGTGCAGGAATTTCTACATTTTGTCTTATTTTGTTTATTACTTCAATCACTGACCAAATCCAAGGGGGTTGGTATGATCCTCTTCTCCAAAGTCTTTCGATTAATGTTCCTTTATGTATTGTTGCAGGACAACAAGATACTCTATCTACACCAAGATTTTCACAGTAGATTGCAGTTTCTATAGCTTCGTTTATTGCTTCTTGCTCTGAAGTTAAGATAGGTTTTACAAATATATATCCTTTTGACTTTACATTGTACTCTTTTTTAGCTTCTTTTATTATTTTGATTGATTTTTCAAAGCTTTTATTGTTAAATCCTTTATTTATTTTATTTAATCTAGTTTCTTCGTTGGAGGTTTCAAGACCTATACTAATTTCAAATAATTTATCTCCAATTATTTCAAATATTTCATCTAAAATTTTCTTATTAATATATTCTGGTCTTGATTCGACTATAATTTCACTTATTTCTTCACAATCTGCTAACTTTTTTAATATATAATTTCGTGCTTCAAGGGGCACTTCTTTAGAATTCAAAAAACTTCCTGAAGCAAATAATTTAATAGCTATTTTTTCACCATTTTTATAATCTGATTTGAAATCATATTTATTAAATTCTCTTTCAAATAATTCAATTATCTTATTTGTTTCAATTGGTTTTAAATAGCAATCAGAAATATAACTACACATAGTGCATCCTCCACTCAATCCAAGAGCCCATTCACATCCAGGAGTGGGTAAAATTAAAAAGATTGTTTTTCCTTTTCCGGAGTATAGAAGATCGTCTTGATACCAACTTGTAGCTAATCTATCTAATTCTTTTGGTTTAGAATTTTCAATTGATTTATCTCTTATTTCTTTTGTTAAATCTCTAATTTCCATTATTTCAATCCTTTATTAATATGATATTGATATTTATTTTTTTCTTTTTTTAATTTATATTATACTTATAATATTTCTATTATTCTTAATATATATCATTTTAGAATAACATTAAAATATTTATTTTTTTATCAAAGTAATTAATTTAGTTATATTT
>JAZLLL010000136.1:0-3136 GCA_045598125.1 Methanobrevibacter sp.
TTATTTTTTTGATTATTTTTAATTTCTCTTTGTTCTTTAATTTTATTACTTAAAGAGATTAAAATTTCTTTTTTAGATTCTTCACTTTCAATTATGATTCTTCCAGATTTATTATACCATTCTCCAGGATATGATTTATCATCTTCGATTGTGTATTTATATCTTAATTTATCAGCTGCATTTTGTATTTCTCTAAGTTTTGGTTGGGATATAGAATATTCATTTGATATTTTTCGCCCTTCCTTTAAAGATTTTTCAGAATCTAAATATATTGGCCAAATTATAGTTTCTTTCATCTTTTCACCTCGTGTTTTAAATTTTTATAATAATTTATCATTATCTTTTAAATAGCTATTATTTAATCTATTATAATTTATTTATTAATTTCTTTAAACATTAAATCAATCATATCTTTTACAGTATATCTTTCAGGCATAATATATTTTACATTATATTCTTCAAGAATTTTTCCAGTAATTGGTCCAATTGATAGGGTTAAAGTAGATGTTGATAAATTTTTAGATAGTTTCTCTTTTTCTTCTTTACTTTCAGTCATTTTGAATAAATTTTTAACAGTTAAAGGGCTTGTAAATGTAATTCCGTCAATTTTTTGATTATTTATGTCTTTTATTAATTTTTTAATTTTTAATGTGTCTTTTGGGATTGTTGATTTATAACTTTCGGCTAAAATCACTTTTGCTCCCATTTCTTCAAGGCCTTCAGGTAGAATAGTCCTTGCAGAAAATGTCCTTGGAACTCCAACAATTTTATTATTTAAATCGATTTTTTTAAATTCTTCAAGTAATCCTTCTGCAGTATAATTGTCAGGTATTATATCTATCTTAAGTTGTTTATTTATAGCTAATTCTGCAGTTTTGTGTCCAATAGCTGCAATTTTACAGTTTTTATTTAAATTATCTAAAAAATTAGGATAAAATTTGAAAATAGATTCTATAGAAGTTACTGATGTAAAAATTAACCAATCTAGTTTATCTACATTTTCCATTAATCTTTTAAGAGAATCTGTATTCATTAAAGTTAATTCAAGAGTTGGAACAACATAAGCTTCTCCACCATAGTTTTCAATAAATTCTATTGCATTTTTAGATCTGTCTTGAGGTCGGGTAATAGCTATTTTCTTTTTTTTAGATTCCATTTTTTCACATCAAAAATCATGTTTAGATAATTAAATAACTTAAATTCAATTACCTTTACTTTTTAGATTTTATTCAATTTTTTTAATTTCTTTGAATATATCAATAACATTTCCAATAACTAATATAGCAGGAGTATTTATGTCTTTATCTGCAATAGTATCAAGAGTTCCAAAGACCACTCTTTCATTTGGAAGAGTTCCACTTTCAACAACACAAGCAGGAGTCTTAGGATCTCTATATTTCATAATCTCTTGAGTATTTTCTTTAATATTTCCAATTCCCATAAGAATTATTAAAGTATCTGCAGTATAATCCCATTTAACTTGTTTATTCTCTTTTGTAGGATCTTCATGTCCTGTAACAACTGTAAATGAAGTAGCTACTCCTCTATGTGTAATTGGGAATGCCATACTTGTGGGAGCCCCAATAGCTGAAGTTACTCCAGGAATAACTTCAAAGTCTATATTTTCTTTAACAAGTTCAAGAAGTTCTTCTCCACCTCTTCCAAATACAAATGGGTCTCCTCCTTTTAATCTTACAACATTCTCATTTTCTTTAGCTTCTTTTATGATTAATTGATTAATTTCATCTTGAGTTTTATAATGCTCTCCTGCTTTTTTACCTACATAAAGTATTTTAGCATTTTTTGGAGCATGTTCTAAGATTTTTTCATTAGCTAAGTAGTCATATAAAACTACATCTGCTTTGTTTAATGCTTTTACAGCTTTTAAGGTTATAAGGTCAGGATCTCCAGGACCAGCACCGATTAGATAGACAGGCATTATTAAGTACTCCTTTATGAATGATTAAAATGATTATTTTTTTATTGAATTATTTTTCCTAATTAGTTGTTTTTTTCTAATATTTATTTTTTTATATTCTTATGATGTTTTAATATTTAAATTATATCGAGCATTCCTTTAAAGAATTCTAAACCATCAGCTGAACCTAAAATCTTCTCAGAAGCTCTTTCTGGATGAGGCATCATGGCACATACAAGTCCAGATTCATCACAAACTGCAGTAACTCCTTCAATAGAACCATTAGGATTTTTACCTTCAAATTGAAGTACAATTTGTTCTTGTTCTTTTAAAATATCCATATCTTCTTGAGTGAAGAATCTACCTTCTCCATGAGCAATTGGAATATCAATAATTTGATTTTTATCAAAGTTTTTAGTAAAGGGAGTTCTATTAGTAGATACTTTTAATTTTAACCATTCGCAATTGAATTTCGGTACTTCGTTTGTTATAAAAAGTCCTGGAACAAGACCAATTTCTCCAAGAATTTGTGCACCATTACAAATTCCGAGCACTGGTTTTTCTTCTTTTACAAGTGATTTTACACCATTAATAACTGGTGTGTTTGAAGCTATTGCTCCTGCACGTAAGTAATCTCCGTAAGAGAATCCTCCTGGAATTACAATTCCATCATAGTTAGTTAAATCTTCATTATTCCACCAGATATATTCTGCTTCTCCACCTGCAAGTTTAATAGCTTTATAAACATCACGGTCACAGTTAGATCCAGGGAATCTTATAATTCCTATTGTCATTTTTTCACCTTATTAATTACTTAGTTACAGTTACAAGATTCACAGTCTATTTCAGTAATTTTAATTTCATAGTCATGGATGATAGGATTACAGAGTAATTTTTGACACATATCATCAACTTTTTCTCTTATATCTGCTTCACTTTCATCTTCCATTACAAAACTAATTTCTTCAGATGTTTTAGTATCTTTAACTTCATAACCTAAAAGGGCAAGAGATCTTTCAATAGTACTTGCTTCAGGGTTTAACATACCATTTTTTAAAGAAACAGTAACATTTACAGCATATATCATTATTAATCACCTTTTTGTAATAATTTAGATTTTTAAGTTTTTTTTTAATTATTATTTTTAATAATTAATAGGTTTTTAAGTTTTTTTTTAATTATTATTTTTAATAATTAATAGGTTTTTAAGTTTTTTTT
>JAZLLL010000137.1:0-7846 GCA_045598125.1 Methanobrevibacter sp.
AAACTTTATATATTAATTTTTTTCATATTTCTAATTGATAATTATATTAAATTTGTTTTTTTTTTTTTATTGATGTATTTTAGTGATATTATGAAATCTTTTAATTTTTTATTAAATGATGGTAGGGAAAATAAACCAAGGCAATCTGGTTTAACTATGGTTCTAGATAAAGGTTTAGGACTTGAAACTGCAGAAAGTTTAATGAAAATTTCTGGAGAATATGTGGACTATCTTAAATTTGGTTGGGGTACTTCAGTTGTACATGAACAAGATATTATTTCATCTAAAGTTGAAATGTATCAATCTTACAATATACAACCATATACGGGAGGATCTTTATTTGAACTTGCATACATGAATGATAAATTGGAAGAGTTCTTTCAAGAAGCACATAATTTAGGTTTTAAAGCTATTGAAATATCAGATGGTTCTGTGAGTATTTCACATGATAAAAAATTAGAATGTATTGAATTTGCATCTAAAGAAGGTTTTGAAGTTTTATCTGAAGTAGGTAAAAAAGATCCAAAAAAAGATAAAGAATTTACTAGTGATGAAAAATTAGAATATATCCGTTCTGAAAAAGAAGCAGGTTCTTCAAAAATTATTATTGAAGCGCGTGAAGGTGGAAAAAATATTGGAATATTTGATGAATCAGGTGAACCAAAAGAAGATGAAATTGATTATATAATTAATAATTTTAATAATAAAGATATTCTTTGGGAAGCTCCTAATAAAAATCAACAAGTTTTCTTTATATTAAAATGTGGAGCTAATGTTAACTTAGGAAATATTTCTACAGAAGATATAACTTCACTTGAAACTTTAAGAAGAGGTCTTAGAGGAGATACTATAGGAAAATTATAATCATTTATATATGTTATTATAGTATTATAAATATTATTATAATTATTTTTATATTAATGTATTATTTAGAATTCATATTGTGATTTATAAATTAGAAGGGAAAGTATGGAAAGAACAATTGAAGAGATTAATTCAAAAATTAAAAGTGGAGAAGCTAATGTATTTTCTGCTTATGAAATTAAAGAGTTAATCAAAAAAGAAAATGCACCTTCCTTTGATGAAGTTGATGTAGTTACCTGTGGAACTTGTGGAGTTATGAGTGGTACTGCAGCTATTTTTAATATAACTGTTGCAGAAGCAGGTATATTTAAAAGAGCTAAAAATTTAGAATTAAATGGAGTTCCAGTAACTGTTGGACCTTGTCCTAATGAATGGTTAGGTTCTGTTGATTTAATTTTGTCTGGAACAAGTAAATCATTGCATGATTCTAATTATGGTGGGGGATTCCTTTTAAAAGATATTGTTGAAGGTAAAGAAATTTCTATTAAAGTTGAAACAATTGATGGTGAAATAATAGAGTCTTCAACCAATATTCATGATATAGGAACTGCTCAATTAATTGGTTCTCGTATGGCTTTTAAAAATTATACTGCATTTATTAATCCTTCTAATGAATCTGTATCTTCTATTTTCTCAGCTATTCCTCTTGAAGGTAATTTATCTGGACTTACATTTTCTGGTTGTGGAGATTTAAATCCTCTTCAAAATGATTCTTCTATGAATTATATAAAATCTGGATGTAAGATTTTATTAAATGGGGCAGAAGGATTAGTTTTAGCTAATGGTACAAGATCATCAAAAGATAAGCCTAATTTAATGCTTACAGCTAATATTAAAGAAATGAATTCTAAATATTTTGGTGGGTTTAAAACAGGTGAAGGTGCTGAAATATTTGATACCGTAGCTATTCCTATTCCTATTTTGAATGAAGAAATGTATAATAACATTTTAGTTAAAAATTCGGATATTCCTTTAATCGTAGCAGATATTAAAGGCCGTCATATGCCTCTTGATGAAATTACATATAAAGATACTTGGGATGGAAGTGAATTTAGACCTACTTTTAATGAAGAGTCTTGTATTCATTGTTCTAATTGTTCTGTTGAATCAGTTTGTCCTACCAATGCATTTAAATTGGATAAAACATCTCAATATGAAATAGATTATGATTCATGTTTTGGTTGTGGAATGTGTGTTCAATATTGTAATTCAAAATCTTTTGATATGAATAGTGGTTTTGTTAATTTGAATATTGATGGAAATATTTATGATGTTCCGATTATATGTAGGCAATCAGATAGATTAAGAGCAAATAGATTATCTGATAAATTGAAAGAAATGATTTTAAATAAAGAGTTTAGATTATGATTTTTTAATTATTGTTATGAATTTATTTATACTTACTTATTTATGAGTTATAAGTTTATACTTAAATAAAGTTTAGTTAATTAAAATGGGTGCTTTTATGAGTAAATTAACAATTGAAGATAATCCTTTAGATTTTGCAGAATCTATTATTTATGATATTAAATCTTCTAAAGAGGATGGAGTTTTAAAATGTGTTCAATGTGGTATGTGTACTTCTACATGTCCTGCAGCAAGACATTCTAATTATAATCCTCGTGATATGATTGAAAGAGTATTAGAGGGGGATATTTCTATTTTAGAAGATAAAAATATTTGGAATTGTTTTTATTGTTACACTTGTCATAGTATTTGTCCTGTAGGGAATAGTGCTTGTGAAGTTAATCAGATATTAAAACAGTTTGCAATTTCTAAAGGAATAAATCATGAAGAATTAATTCCATTTTTAGAGTTTGGAGATAGTTATTTAACAATGGCAATTGGAGGAATTCCCTCTGTCTTTTTTGATGAGATTCGTGAAGATGTTGGTGAAGAATGGTGGGACTTTAAAATGAATTTAGAAAATATTCGTAGTGATTTAGGTTTAGGTCCTGTAAGTCCATCTCAAGAAGTTATAAATGAAGTTGGGACTCTTCTTGTTAATTGTGGTTTTAAAGATAGGTTAGATAATATAAAAGAATCAGAGAGAAAATTATTAATTTCTAATATTCAAGGTGGTTCTTTATGATTGAAAATCAAGAATTAAATAATAAAAATGATGATTTAATAGAAGAATATTCTAATAATAATAATAATAATAATAATAATAATAATAATAATAATAATCTTAAAGAAATTCCAGATAAAAATATATTATTATTTAAAAGTTGTCTAGTGAGTGTAGAATATCCTGGAATTGAATCTTCTACTTGTTTTGTTTTTGATAAATTAGGTATAGATTATTTTGTGTCTGATAAGCAAACTTGTTGTACTGGTTTAGGCCATTATTCTGATGTTTTTGATCAATTTACTACAGCTGTTATAGGAGCTCGTAATTTTAGTTTAGCTAAAACTCTTAATAGACCTAATTTGGTAATGCTTTGTGCTACTTGTTATGCAATTAATAAAAAAGTGGCTAATATTTTAAATAAAAAGGATGATGTTAGAGATAATATTAATGAGGTATTTGATAAATCTAATTTTAAGGATATGAGATTTGAAAAAGGAGATTTAGATTCATCTAATATTTTCCATCTTGTAGATATTTTATATAATAAGAAAGAGGAAATAAGTAAAAATATTAAATATGATTTGTCAAAATTTAAAATAGCTACTCATCATGGATGTCATTATTGTAAAGTTCATTATGATGATACTATTGGAGGAGTTAGAAATCCTCAAATACTTGATGATGTGATTTCTGCATGTGGGTGTGAAACTATTGGTTGGTATGATTTTAAAAGAACAACCTGCGGGTCTGGATTTAGACAAAGATATGTTAATAAAAATTTGTCTATGGATGTAACTAAAGATAAATTAATGTCTTTAAAAAAAAATGATGTAGATATTCTTGTTCATTTATGTCCAAATTGTCATGTTCAATTTGATAGATATCAGAATTTGATAGCTGAAAAATCTGGAGAAGATTTTAAAACAATTCATTTAAATATTGCTCAATTTTTAGCTATTGTTATGGGGGCTGACTTTAATAAAGTCGTTGGAACTCAAACACATACAATCCCTGTAGAATCTATTATTGATCCTGATGAGCTTGTAGAATTAAAAAATAGGGGTAAAAAGGAGAGGAATTAAATGACTCATGATACTTCAAATCTTCGAGTTGGTGTTTTTATTTGTAGATGTGGTGGAAATATATCTGATTTGATTGATATTGAAAAAGTTAAATCTTCATTAGATGTTGATGTTGTTGAAGATTTTGTTAATTTATGTTCTCTTAATGGTCGAAAAATTATTAGGGATGCTATAATTAATAAAAATATTGATAGAGTTGTTATTGCTGCTTGTTCACCAATTTCTCATGAAAAAACTTTTCAAGATTATATTAAACCATTGAATCCTTATCTTATGGATATGGTTAATTTAAGAGAGCAATGTTCATGGGTACATGATGATAGTGAAAAGGCAACAAAAAAAGCAATTACTCTAATTAAAGCATCAATTGAAAAGGTAAAACAATCTCAAGCTGTTGATCCTATTTTTTGCCATACTCCTGAAAATGTTGCAGTTATAGGTGGGGGAATAGCAGGTATGAGTGCAGCTTTATCTCTTGCAAAACAAGGTATTAAAGTTAATTTAATAGAACAAACTCCCTCAATTGGTGGAAATATGGCTAAAATTGGAAAAGTATTTTCTCCAGTTAAGATTGCTGAAGAATGTGGTTTATGTTTACTTAACCCTATTTTAAATGAAGTTGTTTGGCATGAAAATATTGAAGTTTTAACTAGTTCAAAGGTTGTATCTTCTGAACATCGTGCAGGTACTTTTAATTTGATTATTGAATCTGAACCAAGGTATGTTGATACTGAAAAATGTATTTCTTGTGGAAAATGTAGTGATGCATGTGAACAAGAAGTTCCAAATTCATGGAATGATAATTTATCTATGAGAAAAGCTATTTATAAACCATTTTCTCAATCTTATCCTGATGCATATGTTGTGGATATGGATAATTGTATAAAATGTGGTAAATGTATTAAAGTTTGCCCTATGAGAGCTATTAAACTAAGGGGAGAAAAAGAAATGGTTCCTTTAAGTGTAGGTTCTGTAATTGTAGCTACTGGTCATAAGTTATTTAATCCAGATTTGAGGCCAGAATATGGTTATTCAAGATATCCTGATGTAATTACTCAAAGTGAATTAGGACGTATCTTGGGAGTTAATGGTCCAACTAAAGGAAAACTTGAAAGATTATCTAATGGGGAGGTACCTAAACGTATTGTGATGATTCAATGTGTTGGTTCTAGGGATGAAAAACCAAATGGTCATAAATATTGTTCAAAAGTTTGTTGTATGGTTGCTTTAAAAAATGCAAATATGATTAAACATAAATACCCTGATACTGATATTGTAATATGTTATACTGATGTTAGAACTCCAGGAATGTTTGAAAAATATTATAAACATGCTCAATCTAGTGGAGTTAGGTTTATTAGAGGCAGACCTGGTGAAGTTAGTGATAATGGCGATAAGTTGCTTGTTCGTTTAGAAAATACATTAAGACGTGAATTTTCTGAAATTGAGACTGATATGGTTGTTTTATCTACGGCTATTGAACCTTCTGAAGGTACTAAAGAAATAGCTAAAGTTATGGATATTGGTGTAACTGAAGACATGTTTATTAAAGAATCACATCCTAAAATTAAACCTGTAGCAACTGATGTTAAAGGTACTTTTGTATGTGGTACTGCACAAGATCCAAAAGATATCACTGATTCAATTATACAATCAACTGCTGCTGCTTCAAAAGTTTCTGAATTTATACATTCTGGTATTGAAGTTGAACCTTTTGTTGGTGTAATTGATGAAGAGAAATGTTGTTTATGTGGACGATGTGTTGATATTTGTAAATTTAAAGCAATGTCTATTAAAGATGATTTGATGTATATTGATCCTATGTCTTGTTCGGGTTGTGGAAAATGTATGACTGTTTGTCGTGAACATGCAATTACTATTCATGGTAATATTGATGAGAAAATTTTTGCAACAATTGATGGAATGCTTGAGGATAAAGAAGAAGGTGAACGTAGGATTCTTGTATTTTTAGACCAAATAGGTTATACTGCAGCAGATAATATTGGAATTAATAGATTAAAATATCCTGAATCTGTTCATATTGTTAAAGTTCATTCTGTAAATCGTGTAAGGCCAAGACATATTCTTCATGCAATTGAAAATGGAGCTGATGGAATATTTATTGGTGAATATCCTGGGGATCTTATGTATGAAGAAGTTGAAAGAAAAATTGATGAAATTAGAAGAAGAATTGCTAAACAAGGAGTTAATCCTGAAAGATTAGCATTTTCAAAAGTTTATATTCCTTATTTTACAGGACTTGCTAAAAAACTTCAAGATTTCGATAAAAAAATTGAATCAATGAATAATCAAGGGATTTAATTTTATTAATTCAAACTTTTTTTTTTTAAAAAAGGTATTTCTTTTTTAAAAAATTTTTAGTTTTTTAGCTATTTTTTATTTTTTCTTTAAAATAAATTTTTAGTATATTTTAGTTTATCTTATTACTTTGTAATGGATTATTTTAAATATTATATTAATCAAAATATTAATAATTTATATTAAAATAAAATGGTTTTATAATGAAAATTTTAGTTGTTCAAGAATCTGATTGGTTAAAAAGGAACCCTCATCAACAGCATCATTTGATGGACAGAATGGTAATTAGAGGTCATGAAGTTAAAGTTATCGATTATCCTATTGATTGGCCTAAAGAAGAATCTAAAGGTCTAATTTTTCATAGAGAAGTTCATGATAATATCCATAAAGTAAAGCCAGAAGCTAATATTCAGGTTATTCGCCCATCTTTTATTAAAAAACCTGCTTTAAATTATGCTTCTTTATATTTTACACATAAAAAAGAAATTAAAAAACAAATTGAAGAGTTTAAACCAGATTTAATTATGGGTTTGGGTCTTTTAAATGCTTATACTGGTTCTAAATTAGCTAAAAAAAATAATATTCCTTTTGTTTATTATCTTATTGATGTTTTATATGCGTTAATTCCTGAAAAAATATTCCAATCTTTTGGTAAAAAAATCAATATTGCTGCTATTGATAATTCTGATTTGGTTATTTCAATAAATCAAAAACTATTGGAACTTTCAGTTGATTTAGGTGCGGAAGAAACTATTTTAATCGATGCTGGTATTGATTTAGATGATTTTGATCCTAATTTGGATGATTCTTTTATTAGAAAAGAGTATTGTATTTCTAAAGATGACACTGTCTTATTTTTTATGGGGTGGATTTATGATTTTGCAGGTATAAAAGAATTAGCTATTGAATTAGGTAAAAATAAGGATAAATATCCTAATATGAAACTTCTTATTGTAGGTGATGGGGATGCTTATGATAAGATAGTTGATATTAAAAATGAATATAATTTGGGTAATCAATTAATCTTAACTGGTAGACAACCTTATGAACGTATTCCTGAGTTTCTTGCATCTGCTGATTTTTGTCTTCTTCCTGCATATATTGATGAAGAAATTATGCAAGATATTGTTCCAATTAAACTTTATGAATATTTAGCTATGGAAAAGGTAGTTATTGCTTCGGAACTTCCAGGTATTTCTAAAGAATTTGGATATGGTAATGGTATTGAATATGTTCAAAAAGCAGAAGAAGTTTTAGAAACTGCTCAAAAAATTCTTGATAATGGTAGTTATGATAAAATAGCTAAATCTGGAAGGGATTATGTTAAATCTAATGACTGGGAAGTTATTACTGATAAATTTGAACAAGTTTTGGAAGAATTAATTAAGTAAATAATTTAATTAGGCTTAATTTATTAAATTTTTTATAATATTTCCTATATTTAAAATTTTTAAATTAAAATAAATTTATATTTTGCTATTGTTTTAATTGTTTAATTATTTTTTAT
>JAZLLL010000138.1:0-3515 GCA_045598125.1 Methanobrevibacter sp.
TGCAAAAAAATGCATCACCACTTACCGGAGCTCCACAATTACTACAAAATTTATCTCTTAAAAGATGGGAATTAGATTTATTAATATTCTTCCCATTATTTGAGTTTAAATTTAAAGTAGAATTTGAATTAGGAATAAAATCCACGAATCCTTTATTTCTATTGATTTTAGTTTTATTATTCAATTTTGATAAAACAGGCATAGAATAAAAATCTTCCTGAGAATCAATTTCAATAATAAAATCATTCATTTCAGCTATTCTTTTACTATCTGAAGGATGAGTAGAGAAAAAATCATGATTATTTGGACTTTTAACACTCATAGACTGCCAAAAAGAAGGAATATTATGAATATCATAACCTGCCCAATACATTATCATCAAAGCTAACTTATCCGCTTCAATCTCATGATTTCTACCAAATGGTTTCATAATTAAAAATTCTGATCCAATACTCCCTGCAACTGTAACCCCTCTAGTAATATCTGCTAAATCATGACATCCTGTTAAATCAAGCGCAATACTCCCAATTAAAGAAGCTATCTCAATACCTGTTTTAACATTTCGTGCACTTTGTTGTGTTCTTGAGTGATCCAGTAATGCATGAGATATTTCATGAGCTAAAATAAAAGCAATTTTTTCTTCATTATCTGCAATTGAAAGAATTCCAGAAAACATGATAATTTTACCACCAGGCATGCAAAAAGCATTTACAGTATTATCTGAAACTAAATGAAACTCCCAATCATAATAGTTTTCAATATAATCATATCTTCCTATTTTTAATAAATAATCTCTAATAGAACTTATTAATCTTTGAGCAATATCATTTACCCTTTGCCCCTTTTGAGTATCATCAAGTAAAGTACTATGAGATAAAATATTTTTATATTGACCATAAGATTGTTTTAAAAAATTATCATCATTAACTAAATCCAAATGTTTTTCTCCAGTAAACGGATTTAATCCACTTCTATCGTCTTTAGCCATAGCTAATCTCCCAAATAATATTAAATTATAAAACATTAGTTAATTTATATATTTTAATTTTTTATTTTTAATAAGATTAATTTTTCTATTTTAGCATGTAATATATCGATAAATTTAAATATATAAATATATAATATATAAATTAGATTTATAACAATAGACATTATAAATAATATTTCTAAAATATATTTTTTATAATCACTTTTAATAAAATCTAAATAATACAAAAGATGATAAAATGGTAGATAAAATAGCTCTTGCATCATGTAACGGAATGAGCCCAAATGGACTTATTTCACGTGTAGCAAACGGAGATTGTAGAAATGAAAATGATAATATAATTTCTATTTGTATGGGTTCAACTTCTGCAGACATTGAAGGTACAAATAACAAAATGCTTAAAAAATTTCCAATTATTGCAATTAATGGTTGTAGTGGAATGTGTGTGAATAAAATTTTAAAAGCAAAAGGAATAGATGTAGCAGACACTGTTGCAGTATATAAAGTTCTTGAAAAATATGATTTAGTTGCTGTTGATCCATTCAGACTTGGAGAAGTAGAGGAAGAATGTGTAAAAATTATAAAAAATGAACTTAATTCTAAAATTAAAAAATTAAGAAATTTATAAATTTTAATTAAATATCATTTTATAGAAAAATAATTCCATTTAAGTATTATAAAAATAATATTATAAAAATTCTTCAGTATTAACTGAAATAGCACATATTTTAACTTTAGTCTCATTAGCTATACTATTATTAATACCCTCAATCACCACACCCCCCCCACTTTAAAAATTATAAAAATTTACAATTTTTAAAATAGATTTATAAAATAATTAAGTAAGACGAAAAGAAAAATTCAAATAAAAAAAAAAAAGAAAAAAGAAAAATCGTTAAAAACGATTTAATAAAAATTAGGAATCTAAACGATTCCTTGAGCATTCATTGCATCAACTACTTTTTCAAATCCAGCAATGTTAGCTCCTACAACATAATCTCCTTCAAATCCATAACGTTTTGCAGCATCATCAGCATTATGGAAAATGTTAACCATAATATTTTTTAATTTTGCATCAACTTCTTCAAAAGTCCAAGGTTCTCTTTGAGAGTTTTGAGCCATTTCAAGAGCAGAAGTAGCTACCCCACCAGCATTAGAGGCTTTACCTGGAGCAAAGAGAACACCATTTTCTTGTAAGTATTTAGTTGCTTCTAAAGTAGTAGGCATGTTTGCACCTTCAGCTACTGCAATAACATTATTAGCAACAAGGTTTTTAGCATCTTCTAAATCTAATTCATTTTGAGTAGCACATGGAAGAGCTAAATCTACATCTACAGTCCATACACCTTTACCTTCATGGTATTCAGCAGAAGGTCTTGCAGCTGCATATTCAGTTAATCTTGCACGTTTAACCTCTTTAATCTCTTTAAGTAAAGCAACATCAATTCCTTCAGAATCATAAATCCAACCAGTAGAATCAGAACAAGTTACTGGTTTAGCACCTAATTGTTGAGCTTTTTCAATAGCATAAATAGCTACATTACCTGCACCAGAAACTGCACAAGTTTTACCTGCAATATCAATACCATTACATTTTAACATTTCTTCAGTAAAGTATAATAATCCATATCCAGTAGCTTCAGTTCTTGCTAAAGATCCACCAAAAGATAATCCTTTACCGGTTAAAACACCTTCGTAAAGAGTGGATAATTTTTTATATTGACCAAATAAATAACCAATTTCCCTTCCACCTACACCGATATCTCCAGCAGGAATATCAGTATCAGCACCAATATATTTGTATAATTCACTCATAAATGATTGACAGAAGGACATAACTTCCCTATCAGATTTACCTTTAGGATCAAAATCAGACCCTCCTTTTCCTCCACCAATTGGAAGTCCAGTTAAAGAGTTTTTAAATATTTGTTCAAATCCTAAAAATTTAATAATACCAACATTTACAGAAGGGTGGAAACGAAGACCTCCTTTGTAAGGTCCAATTGCACTATTAAATTGTACTCTGTAACCAGTATTTACATGTACTTGTCCTTCATCATCTACCCAAGGAACTCTGAATTTAATTTGTCTTTCTGGATTTACTAATCTTTCTAAAAGTGCATCTTTTCTAAATTGTTCTTCATTAGATTCAATAACAACTCTTAAAGATTCTAATACTTCTTTTACAGCTTGATGAAACTCAGGTTCATCAGGGTTTTGTTTTACTATTAAGTCAATTACTTCATCAACATAAGACATACTAATTACTCCTTATATTAATTTAAAAGAATTTAAATTCAATAAAATCATAATTACAACATTAAACAATGTAAGGCATAATTTTACTAAACATATAGTAAGTTGAACAATATTCAATTTAAATATAACTATTTTTTTCTATATTTTCTTAATTGTCAACTATTAATATGGACTTGTAAATATATCAATTTTTAATTATATTTCTTTTTTTAATGATTAAATCTGGTATTAGTTAATTTTAATATTTGTATTTTTTTAATATTTATAA
>JAZLLL010000139.1:0-6693 GCA_045598125.1 Methanobrevibacter sp.
TACTTAGTGAAGTTTCAAGTGAACAAAGAAAAATATTTAAACTATTAGAAATAAAAGAACCAAACGTAAAAGAATGCACCCTAAATTAGGATGCATTTTTCTTTTATTTATACGTGTATAATTTAATAGCGGATTTTAGGTTAAAAAACAAGCAAGCTTGTGAAGTTGAAAGAATAATTGGATTTATTAATAAATTATGTATTATGCATACGTTAATTGCGAAAGCAATATAAATGGTGATAGGGATTAAGCTTATTCTTTTGAAGGCATACTATCCATTCTAATCAAGCAACTGATGAAAAAACTGCTACATTGTTGGATGGATTCTGGATTCATTAATGATCTGAAATAATTAATAAATTTGCTAAGTTAATTTACCATTAACTTAAAATGCAAAAATTTTGTATAAGTAAAGTTTAACTCTTTATCTTTTACTTAAAATAGTGTATAATATAGCTAAGTAAAGGGAGGTCAATATGAAATTATACTCAAATAGAGCTGGAAAACTATATCATGTTCAAAGTGACTACGATTGTTTTGTTCCAGAATCATTAAATAGTATTAAAATAAATATGGATGATGAATTGGTTGATTTATTAGAAGAAGCTAATAATCTACTTGGAAAACTGGATGGAATATCTAATAACTTACCTGATAGAGATATTTTTATTTCAATGTATGTTGAAAAAGAAGCTGTCGTATCATCACAAATAGAAGGTACACAAGCATCACTTTCTGATGTCTTACAAAAGAATAATACTGAAAAAAGAAAAGAAACTGAAGAAATTGTTAATTACGTTCACTCGTTAAATTATGGTATTGAACTAATGGATAAACTGCCAATTTCAATAAGATATTTAAAAGAGATACATAAAGAATTATTAAAAGGTGTACGAGGAGAAAATAAAAATCCAGGAGAACTGAGACATTCACAAAACTGGATTGGACCTCAAGGATGTAATTTATCTAATGCTACATTTATTCCACCATCAGTTGATAAGATGCTTGAGGCATTAAATGATTTAGAATTATATATGAATAATGATTCTAATGTTTCATCTTTAATAAGAATCGCCCTTATTCATTATCAATTTGAAACTATCCATCCATTCTTAGATGGTAATGGAAGATTAGGAAGATTATTAATCATACTATGGTTAAAATATAATAGATATCTAAATTATCCATTGTTGTATTTGAGTCTTTATTTCAAACAAAACCGAATGGATTATTATTCATTATTAATGGACGTCAGATTTAAGGGCAAATATGAAGAATGGATTAAGTTCTTTTTAAAAGGAATTATCGAAATGTCATCTAGTTCAATTGATACAATAAATAAAATTGCTGAACTAAAAGAGAGAGTTAATAATTCAATTAATTCATTAAATTTCAAAAATAAAGAAACTTATTTTAATGTAATGAACTATTTATATAGACATCCATATTTTAGTAGTAATGATTTAATTGAAGAATTTAAATTAACTAAACCAACTGTATCAAAGATAATAAAAGAATTGGTTGATTTAAACATCATTGTTCCAACAAGTGACAAGCAAAGATATGTTACATATAAATTCGAAAAATATGTAGAAATATTGGAATATGGAACAGAGATATAATAATCAAATAAAATTTAAAAGTAAAACTTATGTCCATACTTTGATTTATGAGGAAAAAAGGATTAAAGAAGTATATATTGTAAAATGAAAATATAAAAGATGATAAAAGAGGAGTTAGTTTTATGGAAACAGAATGGTTTGGATATTTGCCAGGGGGATTCAGTTTATCTAAAGAAAAGATAAATAAAATAATAGACATTTTACATTTAGATAAAAAAGCAATTAAGCAAATTAAAAAGAATAAAAAGAAAGTATTAAATGCTGTAAAGACTGGAGACACTCAGTTGGCTAAAGTAATTAGTTTGAATCCACTTTTGATCTCATGCTATTCTGATGAATTTGAAAGTGTCTTAATATATAAGTATCCTACTGAATTAGTAGAAATATATCAGTTAAGTGAAGGGCAAATATTATTGACTTCTAATATGTACTGGTCAAAAGAATCATTTGCTTTAGAAGGCGATATATTAGTAAAAAGTGATTTGAGATATAATTGGCGAGATGCTATTACATTTATACCTTTATTTTTATGTGAAAATGATGAGTATATTTTAGAATTAACAAATAAAAGATCAAAGAAAGAAATGGTAGACTTATTAGAAGCTGCTACTTTAGAGTACTTAGAAAAAATGCCAAATCATATCAGAGATGGTTTTAAATCATTAATCTATTTTTAGGAGGATTTATGAATTATTCAAAGATAAAAGAACAAGTATATAATGCTGGTTATTGCGATGATAGAAAAATAATATGCCATAGTTATCGTAGTTATATGAAAACTGATGATTATATGGTAGTAATTAAATTTAGAAATATTAAAACTGAATTACCTGTTCCACAGTTTCATATTTTATCTATAAAAGATGATAAGTTATGCATAAGTTATGCTAAAGCGTTTGGCGGCTTTAAGAAGTATTATGCATCAATAGAGTTGAAGAAACTTCATTATAAGTTTTCACATTTAATTGATGGGATGGTTATGGTTCATTGTTTTGGTTTAATTGATGATAAGACTATTTTGGAAAAAAACTTTTTCATTATTGCAATAAAGAATAAAGATGATGCTCAATTATTAGTTGATGCCATCAAAAAATATGAATAATAACTGGTAAAAATAGGGTTGTGAACGTTTGGCATCAAAATTATAGTTTCTGGCCATATAAGATGACTAATCTTGATATAATAAAAAGCATCAAGATTTTTTCTTTTTTAGGGCATTTTAGGCAAAAATAGTGGCTTAAGATGCCTTTTTTGATTTGACTCAGCTATTTTAACTTATTAATTTTACTAGAAAACTATAACCAGATTTACTTATAAAAGTACTTTTGAACGATTAGCCATTGTTTTTAGTCCATAACATTAATTGGTGTAATAAATAATTTAGCTGCACAATTGTTTGAATATGTTGATTAAAATGATGATATAAATATAGAATAATATTTAATTTTAAACGGCTATTACTATTTTTGTATTATACACGCAATTATCGAGCATTTAACGAGCAATTATAAAACCAATTATCGTGCATTTATATTGCATTTATCGTGCAAACGTGTTAAAATTAAAGCGAAATTAGAAGGAGATTTATTGTATGAATTTAGGTAGAGAAACAGAATTATTAGAATTTAAAGAGTCAACTGCTGAATTTGATAAGGCATGTAAAGCTATAGTTGCAATGCTAAATAAGTCTGGGGAAGGCAAAGTAATATTTGGCGTAAAAGACAATGGTGATGTTATTGGCCAAATTATAGATAAAGATACATTATCTACTTTAACTGATAGAATAAAAGATTCCATAAAACCAGCTATTTACCCTGTTGTAAATAAAGATACATATGATGGAGTGGATGTTGTTTCAGTATCTTTTAAAGGAACAAATAAGCCATACGCTTATAAAGGAGCCTTCTATATTCGCGTTGAGCAACAAAACTTAGTTGTTGATCCATTAGTTATACGAGAATTAATAAAAGAAAGTCATGAGTATAATGACAAGTGGGAAAACGAAATTACCGAATATGGAAAAGAATATATCGATGAAGAAGCTGTTGATAACTTTTACCGACAATCTGTAGCTATGGGTCGAATGAACAAGTATGATCATACATCAGTAGAGTTGTTAACACAGTTAAATTTGATGGTAGATGAAAAATTTACTAATGCAGGTTATTACTTGTTTTCAAATAATAAGCCATTAGTATATAAGGCTGTTGAATATCCTACTAGTGAACGATTAGATCCAATTGATTTAAAAAGATTCGAAGGTAATATTTTCAATTTGATTGAAATAATTATACAATATGCACAGCAAAAGATTAACTGGAAAGCAGAAATAGTTGATACTAAAAGAAAAGATGTTCCAGAAATACCGGTAGTATCTCTTAGAGAGATAATTATTAATTCACTTATTCATTGTGATTACATTAGCGATACTGAACATCAAATCACTATAGACCCTACTAAGCTAGAAATTTATAATCCAGGTATTTTTGGTGAATATTCACCAATTGATTATATAGAAAATTTCATTCCATCAAAAACGAAGCATAAAGTAATTCAAGGAATTGTGTATAAAGCATTTGATATTGAAACTCTTGGAAGAGGCCTTAAAAGAATGGATAAATACTGCAAAGAAGCAGGTGTGATGTGGAATTATAAAAAATATCCTTTTGGATTCTCTTTTATATTTATTAGAAAAAACGAATTAAATAAGGAAATAATCTTATCTCCACAAGCAATGAAATTGTTGGCTTACATGGAAGAGAATAATGGAATGTTGATGAATAAGGAATCCGCATGTCCAATTATTGATAGAAAAGAAAGGGCAGTGTCAAACATTATTTCTGAATTGATAAAAGCGGAAAAAATTGAAAGAATAGGCTCAAATAAAACAGGATATTGGAAAGTAATAAAATAAAAAAGAGAAAATAAGTAAACTATGAAAGCTTATATAATTAATAGAATGTATGCAGGTTCATATATTAGTAATAAATTAGGCGGTGGAGCAATAAACTTTTTATTATTTTTAAGATAAAAAGTGATATAGTATCGACTTTGAATCGACTAATATAATGATGATTTAATATCAAAAGTTGAAGAAGTTGATTTATTAGAAGATTATATATTATATGTGATTATGGTTGACACTAATGAATTCCGAGAAAAAAAGAAGCTAATAATCATTATATTATTGAAATAGAATAAAAAATTAGTAAGGAGTTATAAATTTTGATTGAATTAATTGATTTTCCAGATAAATGGAGAGAAATGGTTGATCCTTTTACATTGAAGTATAATCAGTTCAAATTAATGGAGGTTTTAGGATATCCTCATGCAGGCAATGATGTTTTTTATGCTAAAGGTTCAATAACTGTATTTAAAATCCTATAAAACTCTATAAAACCTTGGAATTGTATATTATAATTATGTTAGATATTTTTATAGGAGATATTTTATTATGGAATACTTATCAAGCAATACTGTTTCTAAAAAATTGGGAGTTACAGCACAAACATTACGTAATTGGGATAAACAAGGAAAGCTTAAACCTTCGTTTGTAAAAAGCAATGGTTATAGATATTATTCATTAAATGATATTTTATCATTTACTCAAGAAAGAAAAACAAAAAAAGATTTAAATGTTATTGGCTATGCAAGAGTTTCAAGTAAAAAACAATCTGATGATTTAGATAGATAAATAAATAATCTAAAAAATGTTTTAAATAATCGATATAGAAAATTGTGAAATAATTAGTGATATTGGTTCTGGAATAAATTATACAAAACCAGGATTAAGAAAATTAATCGTAAAAATTAATAAAAAAGAAGTTGATCTAATTATTGTATTATATAAAGATAGACTTGTTAGATTTGGTTATGAATTAATTGAATACTTTGCAAAGCTAAATAATGTAAGTATTGAAGTTCTTGATAAAAAGAATAAAAATGAAGAACAGGAACTTGTAGAAGATTTAGTTCAAATAATAACAGTATTTTCATGTAAGTTATAAGGAAAGATAAAAGGAAAAACTAAAGAAATTATTGACGAAATCACAAAAAAATCAGTGAAAATGACCAATTTTATCAAAAGCATTAAGAAAATGTATTTAAATCATAATTAATAATAATATATTATAAAATATTATAAAACTCTATAAATTGACATAAAATAAAGCTTGATTTGCATTTAATTAAATGCTATAATGTATTCATAAGATAGAGGTATTTTATGTATACATATAAGGTTGTAATTCATCCAAACAATAAACAAGCAACAAAGCTTAAAAATATTATGAATAAATGTATTGAAGTACAAAACATTGTTTATGAATATTTAGATAATTTCATGAAGAATAGTAAAAACCACAAAGAAAAAACAGGTTCTTATTTGCCTTTTCCTTTGTGTAGTGATGTAAGAAAATGGTTTACAATTCAAAAAAAGATTAAAGATGATGAAGTAATAAAAGAAAGAATATCTTTAACAAAGAAAGATCAAAGAGCAAATCATTTAGATTTCTTATTTTATGATTGCACTAATGATGCATTAAAACAAACTGTAAAAGATACATATTCATCATTTATGTGATTTTTTTTTAAAAATTTATCAAAATATCCTCGAAAGAAAAAATATTCTGATATCAATAAAAGTTTTTATGTAGATCCATTTAAAATTGAATTTAGTAGTTCTAAAGTTAAACTTGAAAATATTGCAAATAATACAAAACAAAATAGAACAGTTTTAAATTGGATAAATTTAGCCGAAAAGTCTAGAATTCCAACAAACTGTAAATATTATAATCCACGTATTAGTTATGATGGTTATCGTTTTTATTTAACTGTTACGGTTGATGATAATTTTGCGCCTAAAAAATATTTAGAAAAGAAAAAGAAAATAACTACTCACAATGAAACAATTGGTGTTGATGTAAACATTAATAAAGTTGTAACTAGTAATATTAATGGCACATTAACAAACGAATACGAAAGCATAAATCAAAACGAAAACGTAAAAAGATTAGAAAAAAGTATTAAAAGAAAACAAAAAGCATTATCACGTAAATATTATATATCTAAA
>JAZLLL010000140.1:0-3029 GCA_045598125.1 Methanobrevibacter sp.
CAATAGAATACTTAATTTAAAATATAATTAAACTTTAAATCTACAAGAATATAAATTTACTGTTAATAAAATTAAAATTAAATGCATCTAAATTTATACAATCAAAGTATTAATTAATCTTAAATAAAATTAAAAATATAATACTAAATGAATAATTTAAGGATAAAAAATATGTTTAAAGATGTTCCAATCAAATTTTTTTCAGGGACCCATAGGATAAAAAGCCCAGAAGAAACAATAGAATCTAATAAAAATAAGCTCAAAATAGCAGGAATAACTAGATTAACTGAAATTACCCATTTGGATAGAATTGGAATCCCAGTTTTTTCAGCTATACGGCCAACAGCACAAGAAGGTAGTGTGAGTATTTATGCTGGAAAAGGAGCTACAGTTGAGCAAGCAAAAGCATCTGCAATGATGGAAGGTTTTGAAAGATATTCTGGTGAAAGACAAGAAATTGATAAAGAAAGAATGAAGATATCTAGTTTTAATGAAATTGAAAATGGAATTAAACCTCAAGATTTATTACTTCCAAAGAATTTAAACTATTCAAACATTAACAATATACAACTAGAATGGATTGAAGCAAAAGATATTATTAATGAAGAAGACGTTTATGTTCCTTCAAATGCAATATTTCACCCATACATACCTAATAAAAATGAATCATCTAATCCAGTAACACTTTTTAAAGGAAATACTAATGGTTTAGCTTCTGGAAATATCCTAGAAGAATCTGTATTGCATGGAATTTTTGAAGTTATTGAGAGAGATGCATGGAGTATTTTTGAAATTACAAAAAGAAATAAAAAAGAAATTGATAAAAAAAGTATAAACAATGAAATCATTCAAGATTTATTAAATAAATTTGAAAAAGAAGGAATAAAAATCAAATTAATAAATTTAACTGCAGATTTAGACATACCCACTATAGCAGCAAGTGCAGATGATACTCTTTTAAAGGATGCTGCACTTTTAACATTAGGTGTTGGAACTCATCTTAACCCAGAAATAGCCGTGATTAGAGCATTAACTGAAGTTGCACAAAGTAGAGCCACCCAAATCCATGGAACAAGAGAAGATACAATAAGAGCAGATTTCATGCGAAAAACTGGATATGAACATATGAAAAAAATAAATAAACACTATTTCAATGAGGAAGATGAAAAAATTAAATTAAATGATATTGAAGATAAAAGCTCAAATACTATTAAAAAAGATATTGAAACATGTGTTGAAGAAATTCAAAAAGTAAATCTTAACCAAGTTTTATTTACTAACTTAACAAGAAATGAAATTGGTATTGATGTAGCAAGAGTAGTGATACCTGGAGCAGAATTATATGCTTTAGATAGTGAAAGATTAGGAAGAAGATCTCTTGAATATGAAAGAAAATGTCGTGGTTTTTAAGGAGTAAATAAATGACAAAAATTATTATATTTGCAGGTTTATCAATTAGTTTAGAAGAAGCCTCCAAAATACTCAAAGCAGATTATAAAACACCTGTAAAAAGAAATGACATTTTAAAAGCAATAACTGAAAAACCAGATATTATTGGAATAATAGATGGTGTTTTCCATCAAACCCCCGCAGTATCACACAAAGAAATCATGAAAGCTATAAATGAAGGAATTACCGTAATTGGTGGAAGTAGTATGGGTGCTCTTAGAGCATCAGAATTAGATGTTCTTGGAATGAAAGGTATTGGATATGTTTACAATCAATATGCAACAGGAAAAATAACTTCAGACGACGATGTTGCAGTTAGTTTTGATCCTGATAGAAAAATATTGCTTTCAGAAGCTTTAGTTAATATTGATTATAAACTCAATTTAGCTATTCAAGAAAAAATTATAAATCTTAAAGAAAAAGAAGAAATTATAAAAATAGCTAAAGATATTTATTATCCTAAAAGAACTTATCCTTATATTTTCTCAAAATCCAATCTCGATTTAGATAAAAAACTAAAACTAATGGAATTTATAAATAAAACAAAGGATATCAAATATTTAGATGCAATTGCAGTTTTAGAATATATTAAAACATTACTCTAAATATTTCCATTAAAATTAATTATTACTTATAAATAACTTATTTTATAACAACAAAGGAATATTTATGAAAACAAAACATATAAAACAAATTGATTATAAAATTGAAAAAGTTAAAGAAATTTTAGCTAATAAAAAAATAGTTATTTCTTTTTCAGGTGGTGCAGATAGTACCTTGCTTGCACATATTGCTAAAGAAGTTTGTGAAGATGTACTTTTAATCACCTATAATAACTGTATTATGCCAAGTGGGTTTTTAGATTTTGCAAAAGAAAAAGCATCTGAACTTGGAATAAAACATGAAATTATTGAAAATGATTTTATTGATATAGATGAGTTTGTTGAAAATACTAAGAATAAATGTTATATTTGTAGAAATTTGATGTATGAATCAATAAAACAAGTAGCTAAGAAACAAGAATATAAAATAATTGTAGATGGAACTAATATAAGTGATCTTATAGAAGACCGTCCAGGAATATTAGTAAATTACAAGAATAATATTAAAAGTCCATTTATTGAAGGAGAACTTGAAAGTAATGAAATTCACGAATATCTTGATGTAAATAACATAAATTATTCAAGAGCTACAACTTGTCTTGGAACTAGAATAAAAACTGGAGAAAAAATCACATCAAATAAGATAAATAGAATTAGTTATTGTGAGGATATAATTAAAAATATTGTAAAATCTGATGAAATTAGACTCAGAGAAGAAAATAATACTGGAACTATTGAAATTAGAGATGTTGAGAACATTATTGATAAAGAGAAAATAAAGCAAATAAAATATGAATTAAAAAATATGAATTATGATAAATTACTCTTAAATATCGGATTTGAAGATAAAGAAAAAGATATTGTAAATTATATACAAAATCCAATAACAAATAAAATAATTTTTGAAAAAGAACTCCCATATCGCATAAATCTTGAATTAACCTATAAAAATCTTAAATGTGAAAATAATAATAGAAA
>JAZLLL010000141.1:0-2819 GCA_045598125.1 Methanobrevibacter sp.
TCCCGATTTGGGTATGTTAGAAGAACCATTTTGATACAAAAATCGTTGAATTTACGAGATAGAAAACATTTTATTGTGTATTTGAAGTGTTTATAAAAAAACGATAGCTTGCTATAAAAAAACGAAATGTACCAATAAAAACGATAGGTCCAATCGATTGTTAAAGTATATGAAAAATGGTAAAATAAAAGTGTAGAAAGGAGTTAATAATATGAAATATATAAAATATCCTTTTTACTACAATATCCAAAACAAAACGTACAGCTGAGAGATATTTAAAAGCGTTGCAAGAAAAAGGCTATATTGAAAGAATCGGAACTAACGAAAGAGGTTACTGGAAAATTATAAAATAACGATATCTGGATTTGCAGCTAGTGAATATGTAGAGGTTGAATGTGATGGCGATAAAATTACATTAACAAAGACAACTCCACCAGAAGCAAAAAGCACTAAAAAATCATTAGAAGAAATAATTAACGAGTTAGATCCAGAACAAAGAAAGAAATTAGCTAAACTGATTGACTCTTTATAATATTTAAATAAGGATTGTACAGTGGAGGTATTTAGGGATTCAAAAGATTATTTTGAAACGCGCAAAGATAAGATCAAATTAACCGCAGAATTTTTATGCAGCAAAGACTCAACTAAAAATGTTGATGATGAATTTAAAAAATTATTAAGAATATAATTTTTCAATAGGAGATAATTAAAAGTGAAAAAAAAGAAGATAATATTTTTGACAATAATAGTAACAATGATACTAGCTTCATCTATTTATTTTTTCTTTGAAAACTCTACTTTAGAAAAGACAACTTATGAGATTTTAAACGATAAAGTTAATAGTGAATTAAAGATAGCTCAAATTTCTGATTTTCATAATACAAAGCTTAATACACTAAAAGAAAAAATAATCAATGAATTAAAAAGTGAAAATCCAGATGTCATTATGATAACTGGAGATATAATCGATTCAAGACGTGAGGATATAGATGTATCTTTAAATTTTATTAAAAAAATTAAGGACATCGCTCCAATATATTATGTGAATGGAAATCATGAAATTAGGATTAATAACTATGATGAATTAAAAGAAGGCTTAATTTTAAATGAAGTTAATGTTTTAGAAAATAAAGCTAGTATTTTTAATAAAGATGACACCACTATAAATATTATAGGTATTAACGATCCTAGTTACGTCCATGATAATTATATAGATGATAAAGTTATTGTAAACAAAGTGCTAGATGATATAACTTATGATAGTAATCTATATACAATTTTACTTTCTCATCGTCCTGAATTATTTGATACCTATAAAGAAAAAGATATTGATTTAGTCCTAACAGGGCATGCTCATGGAGGTCAGATCAGATTATTTAATAAGGGTTTAGTTGCTCCAAATCAAGGATTATTCCCAAAATATACTAGTGGAATAATCTTAAGTAATAATACTAGTATGATAACTAGTAGAGGAATTGGAAATAGTGTTTTACCATTTAGAATAAATAATAATCCAGAATTAGTAATTATAAAAATAAAAAAAGAGATTAGAAATTAGGAAAATAGTCTTTTTTGATAAAAAAATTGGTGATAATATCGATCTAACAAAATTTAATGATTTTGGAGAAGTAATATTTTATGATTATTCAACACTTGAAGAAGCGAAAACTAGAACTAAAGATGCTGATGTTGTAGTCGTTAATAAGGTATTAATTAATAAAGATACTATTGGAGACGCTTTAAATTTAAAACTTGTTTGTGTTACAGCAACAGGAACAAATAATTTAGATAAGGATTGCTTAAAATCAAGAAACATTGAGTATAGAATTGTTGAAAATTATTCAACTGAATCTGTAGTTCAGCATACATTTGCTATGTTATTTTACTTATTAGAGCAACTAGCATATTACGATGAATATACAAAAAGTGATAAATATAAAAATTCACCTTTTTTACAAATTTTGATAAAAATAAGGGTGTGCACTTTTTATGACAGGGGTGTGCAACCTTGTATTAAAATGGTTCATCTTTGCCATATTAGTATACCTATATTGATACAAAGAAAAATGTCAATATTTGCAATAAAATTGGGTAAAATCAGTATATTTTGCCCTTTTTTTATGCTTTTCTAGCATTTATAATGTAATATCCAAAACTTAGAACTGCTAATTTAATACTCTTATTTATTGAAATTAAAGGTTCATGAACGATTTAGGGGGTTCGTGAACGATTTCAAATTTTCATGCGTTTTTTATCATTCACTAGTCTAAAAAACGTTCCTCTAGATACTCCTATTATTTTAGCAGCTTCTATGTTAGTTGGTTGATGATTCATATATTGTGTTAGAATCTATTCGGTGTTAGGTGGAGTGACTCCTCTATGTCTTCTAAACTTAATGTCTTTTTCTTTTGCGATTCTTAGTCATTCCATGTTCTTTTAATTCATATTGACTCTTTTCTTTTTTAAAACACAAAATTTTCTACAAATCTTAACGATGATTTACATTAACTATTAAGAGAAATTATATCATGAAGCATAACAAAGTTATAAGTTTTGTAAATAATTTTCACTGAGGAATTAATATATGTTATAATATATGTGTTAATAAAAGAGGTTTTTTAAGAGATTCGTAAATAGAGAAGTTTCTACACCTAATAAAAAAACATTAATTGTAGAAAATGTAAGTTATAATCAAACAACTGGCGAAATATCACAATTAATAGTTACTGAAACAAACAATGAAGGAGATGTGACAGTTGAAGGCACAAAATTAAATGCAACTAATTTAAATAATGCATTTGAAGATTTAAATCGTAATA
>JAZLLL010000142.1:0-6915 GCA_045598125.1 Methanobrevibacter sp.
AAAATACAAAAAATTTAAAAAATCTAAACATTAGTAAAATAGAAAAATAAATATTAAACTTCAAAACTAGAAACTCTTGGTTCTACAAAACAAGCTGGGCGAGTAGAGACAATTCTAACCCCACTTGCTCTTTGATAACCAATATTCACAAATGTACCTAAAACAGTGGTTTTACCTCCAAGACCCATAGGACCAATATCCAATTTATTAAGATTATTTGAAATAGTTTTTTCTATTTCTGAGAGATTATTTAAATTTCCATGAACCATAGCTCTAATCATCAAAGAGTTTGCCTCAAAATGAGATCTACCAATACCAACAGAAGGTATAGATGGAGTACAACCTAACTTATTTAAAGATTCATCCAACCAATTAGTTATTTCTTTAAAAAATAAATCTTTAGATCTTTTATGAAAAATTCTATAAGTTTTAGCCCTTATCTCGGGACCTCCCCCTTCTAAAAGAATATGAATCTTTATTTTATCAGGATTATTTCCAAGAAATCTACCATATGTAGATTCATCTTTTTCTTCAAATAAAAAGGAAACAGGTTTCATTGCAGAAGGTTTATCGAATAAACCACATGATTGTTCTATTCTCTCAATATCATTACCTTTAACAGCCATTGGTCTGGCAGGAAGATTATTTAAACCTTCATTAATTCCTTCTTTGATTAATTTAAAAAAATTACTTGGAATTTCTCTTTCAGTTCCAACTTCAACTAAAACATGGGGAATTCCAGTATCATCACATAAAGGAAAATTATTTTTATTAGCTATTTTAAAATTGTCAATCATCTGTTTTAAAGCCCAAACAGCATTAAAATTTCCATTTTCTTCCTCTAATTTCAATGCCTTATTAAATGCATCTAATCTATCCTTACTAATATCAGTACTTGCATCAATAATAGCTTTTTGAGCTTTATCTATTAAATCCATATTTACACCTAAGAATTAAATCAATACACAATAGTGGATAAAACTATCATTAAATTAATAATTAAAAAATCATATAATTTTATAAAAATCACTGCTTATAAAACATACATTATTAAATTTATTAATTTATAAAAGGTATTACTTTATAGAATCACTTACTATAGACTCAGGATAATATTTATCAATTACATTTTTAACTAATAATACCTGCTTAGCTCGTAATTTAGACTCTTCTTTTGTAGTATCCCAATTATGATTTTTAGCTATTGAACCACCAGTCTTTAAATAAATAGGACTAGCTACTTTAATCATCTGAGGAACCTCAAAATGACGAATGAAACCACCTGTAGATTTAGGATTTTCTGTATGGACATCAATAGGAATATCAATAGCTTGTCTAAGTGAAGATAACATGGAAATTTGTAAATCTCGAACAGGATTAAGAGAATCTAAACCAATGGATTCAAAAAGTTTAGCAGAAGCTGGATTAGAACAACCTGCATGAGCAGATAATTTAAATTTTAAATCTTTTGGTAATTCTCCTTTTTCTCTCATTTTAGAAAGAATCCATAAAAGACCTTCATCATAAAGAAGAATACCTCTTACACCTAAATCAACTGCTCTTTTTACATCTTCAATAGCAAATAAAAGATTATTATAACCTCTAAGCCTATAACCAATACGTTTTCCCTCAGGAGTTTGAACAGATGCTCCCGTATCATAAGTAGCTCTTGGACCAACAGCTAAAAATAATTGAATATTATAATCATCAGTTAAATCAATCATTTTATTAATTTCATCATCTAATAAAAACATTATCCCCTTTGTTTGAGTAACTCTATGAATTCTTAAATTATAATCACAACAAGCATCTAAAAGAGACTCAAGTGATGAAGGATTTTGAATTCCAGGAACTTCAAACCTATATTGACCTCCATCATTAAAACGCTTCTTAGAAACATAATCCTCACTAACCTCTTCAATTCCAAAGTTTTTAAGTATTAATTTTGTTTTATCCATCATATAACCACATTTTAAGTGTTAATTTTGTTTTATCCACCATATAACCAAATTTAAAACAATATCATATTAAATTTATAATCTTATCAATATTTTCATTTTCCATATTTTTTATAATTTTTAATTTATCTAAATCATAACTTGAATTTAAACTTGAAAATTTATTCAGAATATCATCCCATAATAAAGGATTTTCAGATTCCCCTAAAGGATAAAATATTGTTTTTTCAAGAACATTATCATCCTCACTAAACTTATCCTTAGTTTGTTGTATAATATTTCTCATCAAATCATCCTCAATAAGAGAATCATTTAATTTAATACTTACTTTTGAAGCTCTTTTATATGGAGTTAATGATTCAAATTCCCTACTTTCATAAATATCAATTTTATCTACAATATCCTTAATAGATTTAATCTCATCATCCTTTTGAATATTTTCTTCAAAAAGACCTTTATTAATTAAAATGTTTAAGTCATCCAAACTTAAATCACCACAAACTAAATAAATAGCTATAGCATAAGGTAAAGATTGTTTTAAAGAAGATTTTGTTTTAGGATTATAATTATCATGTTCACTAGCTATTCTATAAGTTTCAATTTTTATTTTAATGATTAAATCATTTAAATCCACATTATTTGTAAAATTAATACTTCTCATAAGATTATCTAAATTATTCCTTAGATTCAATGTTGCATCAATAGAAGAGTGAATATGTCTACAAAAAGGATATTTTTTAAAATAAACATCATTTATATGAAATTTTCCAAGATTTTCATCTAAAAAACGATTAAAATCAAAATTTATAAAGTTAAAATTAGAAACCATATTATTTAAAAATCCTTCTTTACCCTCAATAATTGATTCAGACCCTTTAAATCCGTTTTTTGCAAGAAATGCAGATAATAAACCATTATAAACTGCTTTTCCAGAATGAAGTGTTTTCGCCATAACCCCTGTATGATTAGACTCTAAAAAACCTGCAGATTGAGTACCACAAAGACCTAAACAATTAATCATTTCATTAAAATTAAGTTTTAAAAGCTTAACTGCTACAGCACCCGCTACAAAAGAACCAACTGTCCCAGTACTGTGAAATCCTTGATTCCTATGATCAGGATTAACTAATTTACCTAAAGTAACAGCTACTTCATATGCTCCAATAACTGCTTCAAAAAAATTTTCAGTGGAAATAACATATTCTTCTTTAAGTTTTTTATTAGAAATAATTGCTAAAGCCGTAGAAAATATAACCACACCAGGATGTAAAAATGCTAACTTATGCCCATCATCTAAATCTAAACTATGAGAAGCAATCCCTCTAATCAATCCATCAGCTAAAATATTATCATCCCGATTTAAACCTAACTTTGAATTAGATAAAGTTTTAATAGCTATTTTAGCATCTTCTTCCAATAAACCTCTTTTATAAACAGCAATATAATCCAAAAAACATAATTTTGCTTTTTCAACACTTTCTTTAGGAATATCTTTAAAATGAAAATTAATTAAAAAATTAGAAAGTTCATTTATAATCATATGAAAAAATATATAAAAACAAGTATATAAAACAATAGCAGAATCATAAAAATAAATATAAACTTTTTTAAAAATATAAAAAACTAATTAAAAATTAATATTTAGAGTAAATTATATAAAAACTTATTAGAAAAATAGAAAAAATATAAAAAAAACACTAAATAATTAATAAGATTAATTAAATAGCATGAGTTAATACTAAAACAATCTGAGCAATAAATGCAGAACAGAAATAAGTTCCAGCAATAACAATCATTGTAACAATTATTCCTCTCAATCCAATTTTCTTAAATTTATCCCAATCATTACCAATAGCTATACCCACATAAGCTAAAAATGCAGTACAAATAGAGCTAAGATCAATAGAAGAAACATAATTACAAATAAAATTAGATGTTGGCATTCCCGGAATAGCCACAATAATTCCAATTATACTTATATATAAAAGAGAAGGAATATTCCATGAAATTACTCTCTCAAGAGCCATACCTATAATTGCAATAAATGATATCAATAACATCCCAATGAATGCATTTAATATAGGTTGTTTTAATCCAACCCAATTACCTACTGCAACAATAAATGAAAAAATTATAAGTAAAACAGTCCACCTTTCAAGTTTACCCCAACTTAATGGAGAACCTTCAGATAAATCTAAGTTTAATATTTTTTCATTTTCTACATTCTGATTTTTAGATATATTACTTTGAAGAGCAGTTTCATCTTGAAGATTATTTTCAACATCTGTTTCTTTAATATCCTTACCAATACGAGGAGCTAACCAAACATACATCTTTTCAGCCATAGGTATTGATAAGAAAATAACCATATAAATACCAAAACAGAAAGAAAGAAGGTTACTACAACCAGCAAATGCTTCAAGAGTAGTTGCCATTGAAGGATATATATGCATAAGAGGAGTTAATGCTGCAGCATTCATACTTGCACTTCCTACACCAGATGCCATAGCAAATGCATAAGGATGTAATGGAAGAACAGATGCAGAAATACTTGATAAGAAACTAATAAAAATAGTTCCAATTATAGATCCGATAACAAAAACAGATAAAACTCCACGAGCTTCAGGAGATTTAAAACCATATCTATCAATGATAATTCCTAAATCCGGTTCCCTACAAATAGAAGTAGCCATACCAATTACTTCTCTTCTAAATCCTAAAAGTAAAGCTATAGGTAAAGCCAGTAAAGTCCCTAAGTTACCTATTTGTTGTAATATTAAAGCAGGCCCTACATCAAAAATAAGACCAATAGATTGACCACTAGAAATAGCTAATTTAGCGATTAAAACGCCAATAAATAAAACCATTACTCCTTCAGCAACTTTAGACTGCCTCTTACCTACAAATTTAATAGGTTTAATTAAATAAAGGATTAAACCTAACAACAATGCATAAATTAAAGGTAGTAATAAAATACTCACAGTACCTGTAATTTTAAATTCTTTAACACCTATCCAACTAGAGATAATAACTAAGAAAAAAACTACTATATGAAGTTTGTACTCAATCCATGGAGGTCTTTTTTTAATAGCTTTATCCGTTTTATCCCTAAATGCATTAGGTTCAAGATCACTCTTAATAACTTCCCACTCCTAATCGAACATAAAAATAATTATTAAGATATTTTCTTAACAAATTTTTATACCAACATACAAAATATGAACATTAAACAAATAAATAAACGTCATATTACATAAAAGTTAAACATGAGTAAAAAATTGATTAAATAAAAAAATCAAACACATATTTATCTTACAATTTTAGATTATTAACTCATAGTTTATAAATACATATGATATTTTTCTAAAAAATGATAAATCATGACAAATAATAAAATAAAAGAAGAATATAAAGGATAAATAAAAAATAAAGAAAAATAAAAAAGTTTAATTTTAAATAAATATAAATAACTGTTAAAATTGAAGCTCTAAAAAAAATTAAAATTAATTTTTTAAATTCATACGAATTAAAGGTTTTGATAAATGTCTACGAGCAGAAACAGGAGTTTCATAAAATTTACCATTAACTAAATCTCTTTTAATTCTTTTAGAAATTTTATCATTAGAACTTAATTTAGCACCACAATGTTTACATTTAAATCCTTTATTTTTACCTGCAGAAGTCATTCTTTTTCCACATCCACAAATAGGATTTTCATAAATAACATCATTTAATTTAAGAACTTTAAATTTTTCAATATTAAATGTATTTTGCTTACCAATACCCCCATAAAGTTCCAATAAATCCCCTTTTCTTAATTTAGCTACAATTTTTCTAAAATTCTTTGTAGGTTCATAAGCTGCACATTCAATTTCTCCTGAAGAATCAAAAAATGTGAAAAACATATGCCCTCCTTCAATAACATGAGGATTATATTTTAAAGTACCTTTAATTTTATAGCAACCATATTGTTTCATATCACTAATTTTAAATGCATTTTGAATATGCATATCGGTATGTTGATTTGTTTTAAAAATACAGAAATTTACAATATCTTCATTAGCTACAACAATATCCTTAGCCTTTTTTAAAATATCTGGAGAATTAGATCGTATACCATATAAAACAGGACAAGGGGTTTTAGGTTCAATAGCTAAATATTTACCATCAATATTTTCAAAAGTTTCAGGATAAGTTAAATTATTCATTTTAACAACAGAATCATAATCAATTTTACGTAACATACCATACTTACTTTTATCACGATATGTAAGTAATTCAAAAGTATAATCCTTAAGAGGGCAAGAAATTGCAGCAATAGATCCAATAATCCCCCTGCCTTTTTTAAATTTATGAACTTCAGCACCGATTTTAGAAGCAAATTCTTCAGCTTCATGAATAGTTATAATCTCATAAATTGCTTTAATTGCATATTTTTCCATTTCTTCAGTAATATCTCCCTGATAAAATACAACACCAGGATTTGTATTATCACAATCAAACATTGAAAATTTTTTAACATTTTCTAGAATAATATCTTTTGCCAAATCAATATTCTCAGAAATATCTATTTTAAAAGAAACTCCTCCATTACCTCTTGTTTTAAAAGGTGCAAAAGGATTTAAACGAATAAGACGAGGAAATCCAGTTATTTCAATATTATTATCTTTCAATTCATCAATAATGATTGAAGCTAAAAAAGTAGTGCACATACCTTCTGGAGAATCAGTATCATCAATACCTACATAAAAAAAATCCATAATTAACATCCTAAAAATTTTATAAAATTAAAAAATTATCTGATTAAAATAAAAATATTAATTAAATACAAATCATTAAATATAATATCTAAATTAAATATTAATAATGTAAACTATTAAATTTAAACTTTAAATTAATATCTAAATTAAATATTAATAATGTAAACTATTAAATTTAAACTTTAAATTAATATCTA
>JAZLLL010000143.1:0-2530 GCA_045598125.1 Methanobrevibacter sp.
ATAAATGCTATAACAATTATTAAAATTTTATATAAACTTAATCCAAAAATAATTATAATCTCCCCTACTATCAATTAAATTCTAAACAAATCTAAAAACATTTTAATCATAATCTTAATTCCAACCCACATATCAGTTCCTTTATGCTGAGTATCCTCAGTATAAATTGTGGTAATATACACTTCTTCTAATTTAAAACCATTATCCTTAATTTCACGAATAAACTCTGAAGAAACACCATAACCTTCAGAGACAATATTTATTTTATTTGCAGCAGCTATTTTAAAAGCTCTAAGACCAGATTGAGAATCTTTTACATTAACTTGATAAAAAATAAGAGTTAAAATATTCATAATAGTGTTTGCAAAGTTTTTAGTAAATGGCATATCTTTAAATGGTCTTGCCCCAATAACAACTTCAGCATTTCCTTCTTTTAAAGGTTTACATACTTTTTGAATATCATTAACTTCATGTTGTCCATCAGAATCAAAAGTAACAACATATTTAGCACCATAATTAGAAGCAATTGTTAAACCTGTTTTTAAAGCAGCCCCTAAACCTCTATTAACCATATGGGATGCTATGAAAATATTATTTGGATATTTCTTTTGTGATTCTTTTGCATATTTAAGAGTATTATCTTTAGATCCATCATTAACAAGAATAACATGATATCCTAAATCAGCTATCTCTTCAATAACTTTACTAACAGTTTTTTCTTCATTATATGCTGGAACTACTAAATAAATCCCATCTGTATCAATATTTCTATTAGACATATTATCCATATATTATTAGATTATCTATTAATTTATTTAATTTAATTACAAAGGACCTGCATCCTCTTTACCTTCTCTCATACCAGTTCCTGCTTCTTTTCTCATTTGTTTAGGATTAAACATCATTTTAATTAAATTTAATGCATGTTCTCTTGCCCTATTTTCTGCTAATTTTTTAAGTTCTTCAGGATTTTCTTCTTCATCTTCATGAACAAAAACTTCTAAAATATGAGTATTAGTCATGAGTTGTGCACGAATTAAACCAGTGGATGCTTCATGAGCACACATTTTATCTTTTTCCATAGGCCCTGGCATTCCTAAGGCCATAACAATTTCACAATTTTCTTCTTCAATAAGTTTTTTACTAGCAACTGGAAGATCTTTAACACCAGGTACAGTAGTACGTATAATTTTAAGGTCACCTGCATTTTTTTTTAATTCATCAATAGCTGCAGCACCCATATCAAAACGAGCAAATGTAGTATCACAAATTCCAATTTTAATCATTTCACTCACCATATGATTATAATTATCCATTAAATATATTTAAATAATTAATTTTTAAGAAAATATTGAATTATATTCTAAATTAAATAACAATTAATATTATGTTTAAAGTATTATATAAACTAAATTAAAAAAGTTTTAAAAATTAAACTTAAAATATTATATAAACTAAATTAAAAATTAAACTTAAAATATTAAATTAATTTAAAAAGAAATATTGAAAAAATTAAGAAAAATAAAAGATAAATTTAAATAAATAAATCTATAACTATAAATCTTAAATAACAGAGAATAATTAACTATTTATTTAGATGTTCAAGCACCATAGAACGAGCTTCCCCAATAGTTAATGGATATTCCTCTTCAAACTCAAAACCATCATTTTTATCTAAAATTTCTGCCAAATGTGCAATTCTAGGTAACCTTAAATTAGCTTTTCTTATAATATCCACATCATAAAATACTTCTTTTGGAGATCCTTCTTTAATTATCTCACCATCATTTATAAGAAAAACTTTATTTGCATATATTGGCACTAAATCCACATCATGAGTTGAAATAACAATAGTCATTCCATTTTTATTAAGTCCATATAATAATTTAAGAATTTGAGAAGCTCCCTTTGGATCAAGCCCTGAAGTTGGTTCATCAAGAACCATAACACTTGGATTCATTGCTAAAACACCAGCGATTGCAATTCTCTTCTTTTGGCCTCCACTTAAATGATGAGGAGCTTTTTTTTCAAAACCTTCCATACCAACTGCCTTTAAAGCTTTTTTAACTTTAATCTCAACTTCCTCTTGAGATAAACCCATATTCATTGGCCCAAATGCAACATCTTCCTCAACAGATGGAGCAAATAGTTGATCATCAGGATTTTGAAATACAATACCTACTTTTTGTCTTACATTAAATAAACTTTCCTTATCATAATGTAACTTCTGACCATCAACTAAAATATCTCCAGATTTTGGTTCATTAATTCCATTAAAATGTAAAAATAAAGTGGATTTTCCAGCACCATTTCTTCCTAAAAGTGCTACAATATCCCCATCTTCTACTTTAAAATTAATATTGTTTAATGCAGTTGTTCCATCAGGATAAACATAAGAAATATTTTGAGCTTCTAAAATATTATCTCCTCCAATTAAATATATTTTATAAATTTTAATATATAAATTTAAGTAAAATATATAAATTTAATTAAAATTAAGAATCCATATAAAATAAATAAAAATTTCCAT
>JAZLLL010000144.1:0-4675 GCA_045598125.1 Methanobrevibacter sp.
ATCATGAAGCTTTTGTTATAGATCGTGTAACTTACGATCAATTTTTATTTAATAGAGCAAAAGAGGCAGGAGTTGATATTTATACTTCTTCTAAAGTTCATGATATTGATATTGAAAAAGGAATTACATATTTTAATGAATTCTCAGAAAATAAAGAGATTAAATCTAAGATTATTGTTTTGTAATATGTTCATTTAACGAATTTATTTAAACAGTACTTATTTTTTCTTATTTTACTTATTTTATCATCTATTTTTTATTATTTTTAAAAGTTTTTGAGGACAGTGTTTATAACAGTGTTATATTGGGTGTGTGTCCTTATTTTTTTATATTTTTATCCTGTTTATAGGCTTGTTTTAGTATGTTTTTGAGGACAGTGTTTATAACAATGTTATATTTATGGGGTGTCCTAAATAATTACATAATTTTATTTTCTTCAATTTATAATATTTTATTAATTGATGTTGGTGATATTATGAATTTACTTGTGTCTTTTGATATAAAATTTAAAATTAATAAAGAGAATTTATTAAAAATTTTAAGACATTATGGATTTAAACGAATTCAAGAAAGTTTGTATGTTGCAGAGATACAAAATAATCAATTTAATAATATTTGTGATGAAATAATGGAGAATATAAAAGAAATTGATAGTGTTATAATTATTCCTTTATGTAAATCTTGTTATGGGAAATTAAATTTATTTGGTAGAAATATAAGATTTGATGATGAGTTATATAAGATTTTTTAAAGTGATGTGATTTAGTGAAATTAATTATTGAAGGTTATAATAAATCTATTCATAAAAGAGATAATCAAATATTAATTAAAGAAAAGGATGTTGAGCTTGATAAAATTAATGTAAGTAAAATTGATGATATTTTGATTATAGGTAAAGGTTCTATAAGTTTTGATGCTTTACGTTTAATTTCGAAAAATAATATTAAATTAATGTCTGTTGATTATTTTGGTAATATTAATTATATTTTAGAATATCCTATTTATGAAAATTTGTATTTAAAGAAACAACAATATAAATTCAGTGATAATAATAATGGTTTAAATATTGCTCGGGAGATGATTAAATCAAAAATTTTAAATCAAAAATTCACAATTAAAACATTAAATAAACGTAAAAATATTGAATTTGTTAAAGATAAAGAATTAAAAATTGATGAATATATTAAGGAATTAAATGAAATGAAATTTACATCTCAATCTAATGTTGATAAAGCTAAAATGAAGATAATGGGTATTGAAGGTAAAGCTTCTAATGATTATTGGGAATCTATTAAATATTTATTATCTAAAAATTTATGTTTTGAAGGGAGAAGTAAGAGAAATCCTTTAGATATTACAAATATGATGTTAAATTATGGTTATGCAATTCTTGCATCTCAAATTACAAAATCTTTAGTAATTAATGGTTTAGATCCTTTTTGTGGATTTTTACATTTTGATAGGGAAAAAAGAACAAGTTTAACATTTGATTTAATAGAAGAATTTAGACAACAATTAGTAGATAAAGTAGTTTTTTACTTATTAAATACTAATCAAATATCTATAGGGGATATTGATAAAAGAAATAATAGTATAAAATTAGAAAAGAGGAAATTAATTATTTCATCAATTCTTAATAAAATTAATTCAAATATTAATTATAATGGTTCTAATTTAACATATTCTCAAATTATTGATTTACAATCAAAAAAATTAGTGAATTGTTTAATAAGTGGTGAAAATTATACTGGTTTTTATTTAAGATGGTGAGTTTAATAATTTATATTTAATTATTTAAATTTTGATAAATAAGAATTATTAATTAGTTTATAAAAAGTTTAAGAAAAATAAAGGTTTATGTAATGGTTATGAAAAAGGGTTATGGAAAGTTTAAGAAAAATAAAGGTTTATGTAGTAATGATTATGAAAAGTTTAAAAATAAAAGTTTATAATAAAAAAAGAAATAAAGTAAAATATTAAATATTTTACTTATGGGGTTAATCTGTGTCTATCTCTTGGGAAGAGAACAGTTTCTCTAATATTTTCAACACCAGTTAAAACCATAGCTAATCTATCAGCACCTACACCCCAACCTGCATGAGGTGGCATACCATATTCAAATGCTTTTAAGTATGCGCCAAATCCGTCTGGGTTTAAATCACGTTCAATCATTTGTTTAACTAAAAGATCATATTGATGTACACGAGTTGCACCAGATGAAATTTCTAAGTTTTTATACATTAAATCAAAAGCATGACTAATTTCAGGTCTATCTTCATTAGGCATTACATAGAATGGTTTAATTGCTGATGGCCATTCAGTTAAGAAATAGAAACCTTCTTGAGTATCTCCTAAAGCTTTTTCAGCTTCTCTGGATAAATCTTCACCCCATTCCATATCTATACCTTTAGAATTAATAATATCAACTGCATCATCATATTTAACTTCAGGGAATGGTCCTTCAGGTATATTTAATTCAAATCCAATATTTGCAAGTTCATCACTACAATTTTCTTTAGTGGATTGGAGAACTCTTGTAATCATATTATCTAAGATTTTCATCACATCAACATCATCCATAAAGGAAGCTTCCATATCGATAGAAACAGCTTCATTTAAATGTCTTAATGTATCATGTTCTTCTGCTCTGAAAATTTGACCAATTTCAAATACTTTATCAAATCCAGCACCCATCATCATTTGTTTGTATAATTGAGGGGATTGTCCAAGGAAAGCTTCTTTTTCGAAATATGTAATTGGGAAAAGTTCAGTTCCTCCTTCAGTAGCAGAAGCTACAAGTTTAGGGGTATTAATTTCAATAATTCCTTCTTCATCAAAGTAATTACGTATTGTTTTGAACATATTAGCTTTTATTTTAAAAATAGAGCTAACATTTGCTTTTCTTAAATCTAAAAATCTTGAATTTAATCTAGTATCAATTTCAGCTTTAACTTTTTCAGTTGGATCCATTGGTAATGGTTGGTTTGATAAGTTTAATAAAGTAATTTCAGAAGGAATAATTTCCACACCATTTGGTGCTTTTCCTGCTTCTTGAACAGTACCTTTAATAGCTACAACAGATTCTTTTCTTAAAGCTCTTAAATCTTCTAAAATTTTTGCATCTACTTTTTTACTTGGTGCAGTAAGTTGTACAAGTCCATCTCTGTCTCTAATAATTACAAAGATGATTCCACCTAAATCTCTAATTTCATGTACCCATCCCATTATTTGGACTTCTTCTCCAGTAATTTTTGGATTCACATCTTTAGAATAATGACTTCTTCTTAAATCACGTAATAAACATTCCATTTTATCTACCTTGTAATTTAGTAATTTTTGTAATTAAATTAATCTAATTTTATTTAATAATATAATTTTATTAATAACTATATTATATAATATATTAATTTTTATAAGTTTTTATTTATAAATTTTAGCTATTCTTTTAGTTTAACTATTTTTTTATTAATTGTTAATTTAGATATTTTATTCTTTTTCATCTAATCTAATTCTAACAGAGTTTGCATGAGCATAGAAACCTTCATATTCAGCAATTGGCAGAATAGTTTTAGCTAATTTTTCAATCCCTTCTTTTGTAATAGTTTGAACAGTAGGTTTTTTAAGGAATGATTCTGTTGAAAGACCAGAATACATTTTAGCTCCACCACTTGTAGGTAAAACATGATTTGTTCCAGATCCGTAATCTCCTGCAGCTACTGGTGAGTATGCTCCCATAAATATAGAACCTGCGTTTTTAATTTTACTAAGCACTTCAGTATTATTTGTTGTTGTAATAATTAAATGTTCTGGAGCATATTCATTAGTAAAATTAATTGCATCATTTATATTATCACAAAGAATTATATGTCCATGTTTAGATAAAGATTCTTGAATTATTTCACTTCTTTCTGCTTCTTTTGCAAGTTTTTCGATTAAAACTTTAGATTGTTTAGCTATTTCTTCATCAGTACTTACTAAAAAACAAGATGCTTCTGGATCATGTTCTGCTTGTGATAGGAAATCATGAGCAAGATATTCTGGATTTGCAGAAGAATCTGCAAGAACTAATACTTCTGAAGGTCCTGCTGGGAATTCAATATCAACATCTCCATAAACAAGTTTTTTAGCACCAGTTACAAAAACATTTCCGGGACCTACAATTTTTTCAACTTTTTCAATAGATTCTGTTCCATAAGCCATAGCTCCAATAGCTTGAGCACCACCACATTTATAAATTTCATCAGCTCCAGCTAAATCAGCAGCTACTAAAATAGCATCCATTATTTTTCCTTCTTTAGAAGGTGGTGTACAAGCAATAATTCGCTTAACACCAGCTATTTTAGCTGGAATTACTGTCATTAATATTGAAGAAGGATAAGCTGCTCTACCTCCTGGAATATAACAACCTACACTATTAATTGGCCTTATAATTTGTCCTGCAGTAATTCCATCATCTACTTCCATATTCCATTCTTTAGGAATTTGAGCTTTGTGAAATTTTTCAATATTTTTTGATGCATTTTTAAGTGCATTTATTAGATTATCATCTAAAGATTCATAAGCTTCTTTAATTTCTTTTTTAGAAACTTTTAAATCATTTAATTTTGCTCCATCAAATTTAGCAGTATATTTTTTAATAGCTTCATCTTTATTTTCTTTAACATCATTTAGAATA
>JAZLLL010000145.1:0-11084 GCA_045598125.1 Methanobrevibacter sp.
TTTCATTTAACGAATTTTATTTAAACTTAAAATTAATATTAAAATAATAATTATATTAAATAATATCAAGATTTTAAAAATTTTTAAATAAATCAAAAATTCTACTTACTTTTGTAACAAAAGGCAATCCAACTTTTTTAAAAAAAGCCATCATATAACTAAATCCTGGCTTTTCAAATTCTTTTTTAACTACTTTTAATTCTTTCGGAATATCTAAAAATTGTGGACAAAATGTAGAACACCTACCACATTGATTACAGAGTCCTGCACTTGTTTTTTTATTAGTTACCCCACCTACCATCATACAATATCTCATAAAAGCATTAGAAATAGGACCTAACCCTTTTCTATTAAAAAGATATTTATCATTATAAATACTAAAACACTCCGGAATATTAACTCCTCTTGGACATGGAAGACAATATCCACAAGTAGAACAATTAATTTTAAGTAAAGATTGAATAATTTCTTGAACTTCATTAACCGTATTTATCTCTTCAGCATCAAAAGAATTAGGTTTAACTTTACGAGCAATAGCTAAATTTTCTTCCATTTTTTCTAAACTATCAATACCTGATAAAACACAAGTTATTTCTTTATGATTTAAAAGCCAACTTAAAGCCCAATTAGCATTAGATCTTGAAGAATCTTTTTCTTTAAATAATTTTTCGGCACTATCAGGAAGACTTCCTGCAAGTAATCCTCCTTTTAAAGGTTCCATAATAAAAACACCTAGCCCTTTTGAATGAGCATATTTAATCCCTTCAATTCCTGCTTGAATATTAATATCAAGATAATTATACTGTACAAGACACCCATCCCAATTGTAATGGTCAACTAATTCTTTAAATTCATTAGTTGCACCATGAAATGAAAAACATGCATTTTTAATTAAACCTTTTTCTTTAGCTTTATCTAAAAAATCATAAACTCCCAAATCTTCAAGACGCTTAAGAGCAGTTAAATCCACATTGTGCAGATAATAATAATCAATATAGTTAGTTTGGAGTCTTTCTAATTGTTCATTTAAAAAAACATCCATATCTTCTCTTGATTTAACTAACCATGAGGGAAGTTTAGTAGCTAACTTAATTTTATCCTTATAAGAAACACCATTTTCATCTTTAATTTTTAAAATTTTTCCTAAAAATGGCTCATTTGCACCATTATGATAAGCATAAGCAGTATCAAGATAATTTATACCATTATCTAAACCATATAAAAGAAATTCTTTAGTAATTTCTTCATCAATCTTTCCTTTAATAGTTGGAAACCTCATACATCCTAAACCAATTGGAAATATTTCATCCCCATTCTTTTTAACTAACCTTTTAACCATTTCATCACCATTTAGTCAAAATAGAACCAATACTAAAATATTTAAAAAATAATAATCAAATTATAATTCAAATTTATCTTTTAGAAAATATCTGTTTTTACCTTGTGTTTTACTAGAATATTCAATAGTACCATTAGGACAAGCAGAAATACATGCCATACAATGAGAACATTTACCTTTCCAAGAAGGTTTATTATCTACCAATTGAATTGATTCTAAAGGACAAACTAATGTACAAGTCCCACAAGCATCACACTTACCCCTTACTTTAAATTTTTTAGATTTAAATGTAAGATTAACTAAAGGATAAGCAAATACTGATTCAAACTTATTTAATATACCTCCAGGAGTTTCAACAAAAGATTTTCCTTCTTTAATCTCATTAGCTATTTCTATAGTTTTTTTATGTCCTTCTCTAATAATTTTATCATATTCTTCCTTATCTGGAGGATTAAACATTATAAGATAATTATTAGGCATCACAACATATGAAAAACCTTTAACATTAAGTCCAACTCTCTTTAAATCTGCTTTAATAGAACCATAAGAATCTCCAGGAGTCATAGCACATGTTACAACAACATAAGCATTTCTTGGTCCTAAAAATATACTCTCTTTAATAAACTTACGAAATATTTTTGGAAACCTACCTACATGAATAGGTCCAACAAAAACAAAGGGTTTTTGTGAATTAAAAGTATCTTTATCTTTAAATTTAATTAAATCAGTAGCAGATACTACATTATCATCAAGAATTTTGGCTAATCCTTCAGCAACATAACGACTATTTCCAGTACCACTAAAATATATAATCATAATACCACACAATATATAAAATATTCACAATCCAACCATAAACACATAAAATATTCACAATCCAACCATAAACACATATAAACTTATTTCTTCCTTAATTTTAAAACAACAAGTTCACTATCTGTTCCCCATCTCATAGGATAATCCATTGAACCTACACCTGTTGTAACATGCATATATTTAGATTTAACTCCACCAAAATTACTTCTAAAAAGACCTTTATTAAATCCAAAAATCAATTTAGAGAACCAAACTGCTGGATAAAATTGACCTCCATGAGTATGACCCGATAACTGTATATCAAAACCTAATTTTGAAAACAAATCCCAATTATCAGGAACATGATAAACCATAATATTAACCTCATCTTCATTAATAGTAGATTTTAACTTATTAATACTTACAGTTTCTATATCTCCAAAACTAAAAGTTAAACCAAATATATTTAAACCTTTAATCTCTATTTTTTCATTATCTAAAATAATAATATTTGCTTTTCTACAAGCAGCATAAACCGATTCTATCCCTGGATAAAAATCATGATTCCCTGGAGTGAAAATAATTGGCATACCAATATCTTTTAAATCTAGAAAATCATTCACATCAACAGCAGAGGAACCATCAGCTAAATCACCTGAAATAATAGCTAAATCACAAGAAGAAGATAATTTTTTAAGAGCATTACCAATATCTTTTATAATCTTCTTATGTCTTATTGAACCAAAATGAACATCTGAAAAATGCACGATATTAATTTCTTCTTTTAAATTATCTAATTCAATTGTTCTTTCTTTAATTACTAATTTATGAGCATGATAATAATTATAAATACCTAAAAATGGAACAATAGCTAATATAATACAAACCAAATAAAATGATATGTTTAGTAAGTATTTAGCAGAATAAATAATTATCATTGCAAATACAAAAAAGAACAAAAACCATGTCCAAATACTATTAATTTCAGTTAAAAATCGACTCCATACTCTTGATTTTTTCTCTTCAAAAAGCATTGGACATAAATGAAAAATTCCACTAACTAAAGCAATTAATATTAAATATAAATCACTGATTCCACCAAATAGTAAAAACAGATATTTTAATATTAAAAAATTAATAATCATAAAAAATGGAGTGGTCATTATAACTCTTCTTTTTCTAAAACTCATAATAATCAGAATACAATAATTTTAAATATTTAATTAAGAATAATATTTCCAAATAATATGCTTAATCATAGAATAAACCCAACAGAATTAATACTTAATAAATAAAAAATTAAAATAAAAAAATTAAGAATCTAATTTATTTATCTTAACATCAAAATAATTTAACAATATTGGTGCGATTATAAGTGAAATAGCAAGTATAAGGAAAACACATAAAGTTACGAAATCACCAGTAATTACTAAATTATAAACTCCTACACCCCATAAACTAATAATAAGGATTGGAAGAATAAATTTAATAATATAATCCCACCATTTACCAACCGTAAATAATGAATTTTTATTTAAAACCTCTTTTAATGGATCTAACCCATAAATATGTGCAAATATTACAGCTTGAATAACAATACCAATCATCAATGCAAAATTATTTAAAAATTCATCAAATAGTTTAATTAATAAATTTCCAGCATAAGTTGTAAAAATACAAGTGATTAAAAATCCAATAATAGATATTAATGTAACTGCTTTTGTTCTAGAAATCTTAAAAGTATCTCCAAATGAATCAACTAAAGGTTCAATATAAGAAATAGCTGTTGTAACACCTGCAATTAAAATACAGAAGAAAAACAAAGGTCCTAAAATATATCCTACAGAACCCATTAAATTAAACAAATCAGGAAATACTACAAAAGCAAGACCTGAACCATCAGTAATTAAATTTTCAAATGGAATACCAGTAATATAAGACATATGGCCCAAAATAGAGAAAACACCCACTGCATTAATCAATTCAAAACCACAATTAGCTAAAATAACAATACATGCATTCCTAGTTAAATTAATCTCATCAGATAAATGACTAGAATAGGATAATACAACAGTAATTCCTAAGGATAGAGTGAACAATATTTGACCAAATGCAGCTAACCAAATATTTGGATTAAATAATGCTTGCCAATTAGGTTGTAAAAATCTCATATAACCTATATATGAACCAGGTAACAATAAATTATAAATTGCAAGCCCAATACCAATAATAAAAAGTAAAGGTACAAAAATAGAAGTAAATTTACCAATCCCCTCATTTAAACCTCTATGAGAAATAGTCCAAACTACAATCCAAAGAACAGAGATCGCTATAAAAACATAGGGTACAATACTAGTTATACCTGCTAAATTAGAAGTAGAATGTAATAAATTAACATTAAAAAACATATCTGGATTAGAACCCCAACCTTTAGTAAAACTTAAAACAAAGTAATTTAAGTCCCAACCAACAATACAAAGATAATAAGTTACAATTAAAAATGATATAACCATAATCGCCCAAGCAACTAATTTAAATTTACTATTTACTTCAGCAAAAGTGTCTAAAACAGATTTATTAAATTTAACACCTAAAGAATATTCTAATAATAAAAAAGGCAACCCTAAAATTAAAATAGCTGTTAAATATGGAATTAAAAAGCTTCCTTGACCATTAGAAAAGAAAACATATGGAAATCTCCAGATATTTCCAAGTCCAACAGCTGCCCCAACCATAGCTATTAAAAAGGTAAAATTACTAGACCATTTAACACGTTCACTCATAAAGAAAAATCCCCTAAATTATCAAAAAAATAAAAATTATAAAATAAAAAATTTGTAAAATTGTAAAAATAAACTTACAAAAATTAATTTAACATTATAAATTTTATTTAATTAAATATTTAAATATTATTTAAAAAAAAGATAAATAAACTAAATATTCAAAAATTATTTAAAAAAAAGCTAAATAAACTAAATATTCAAAAATTATTTAAAAAAAACTATTTCAACTAAACTAAACATTCAAAAAACTAAAATAAATTATACATAATATTTAAAAACTATTAAAAATAAAGTATTAAATAGCTTGAAATTTAATTAATATGATAAATTTCTAAACTTAAAATATGTACTAAATAAAATTATTTTATTTAATAATCTTAAAGACAATATTTTATTTAATCAACTTATAAGCTTTAATTTAGTAAAGATCATTAATAAATCAAGCTCATAATTATTATTGTATAATTGGAGGAAATTATAAATGGATAATATTCTATTAATGCTCCCAGGTCCAACTACTGTAGACCCAAGAGTATTACAAGCTATGGCTAAAGATGTTGTAAACCACAGAGGAGACGAATTTGGTGTAATCTACGATGAAACTACCGAACTCATGTCTAAAACTTTCCAAACTAAAAATAGCTCTTACATCCTCACAGGTTCTGGAACTTCTGCAATGGAAGCTGCACTTGCAAACCTTGTAGGTAAAGGAGAAAAAGTATTAAATATTGTTGGAGGAAAGTTCGGTGGAAGATTCAAAGAGATTGCAGATGTTCATGGTATTCAATCCCAAAGTTTAGATGTTGAATGGGGAACTGCTGTAACTCCAGATATGGTTGAAGAAGCATTAGAAGCTGATGAAACTATTAAAGCTATAACTGTTGTTCATAATGAAACTTCTACTGGTGTAGCAGCACCAATTAAAGAAATTGGTGAAGTAATGAAAAATTACGATGCATTATATATTGTAGATACTGTATCTTCTTTAGGTGGAGATGCTGTAAATGTAGATAAATTTAATATTGATGCATGTGTAACTGGATCTCAAAAATGTATTGCTGCACCACCAGGTCTTGCAGCTATAACTTTCAGTGATGATGCTTGGGCAGCAGCTGAAAAAGTTGAATCTAATAGCTACTACTTAAATATGCCAAAATATCAAAAAAGTGGTGCTAAAACTCCTGCACAAACTCCTTACACTCCTTCTGTTTCTTTAATTTATGCATTAAAAGAAGCTCTTGAAATTATTCAAAAAGAAGGATTAGATAACAGAGTAGCAAGACATCATCAAGCAGCAGCAGCTACTAGAGATGCTGTTAAAGCTTTAGGTCTTGAATTATTCCCTGATGAATCTGTATCTTCTGCTACTGTAACTGCAGTTAAAATGCCAGAAGGTTTAACTGATTCTCAAGTAAGAGGAACTATGTTAGACAAATATGGAGTACAATTAGCTGGTGGACAAGACCATCTTAAAGGAAATATTATAAGAATTGGTCATATGGGTGTAATTAGTTATAAAGAATTAGCTATTACCTTTACTGCACTAGGTTTAACCTTAAAAGGATTAGGTAAAGACATTGATGTTGGTGCTGGTGTAGCTGCACTTGCAAACCACTACTAATTAATAATCCATAACTAATCTAATAATAGAGGATTTAAATCCTTTATTATCTTTCTATTTTTAATAAAACATTCAACTAACAATAATAGCTAAAATATAAAACTAATTTTAAATAGCTAACTAATAGCTAACAATTAACAAATAAACAGACTATTAACTATTATTAACAACTATTGATTAAATATATTAATTAATGTGATAACATAGATAAAGATACTATAAAATAAGTTACATACAAGAAAAAAACTTAAAAAATAGAAATATGAAAAATAAAACTAAAAATTAAAACTGTTTTAAAACATTTAATAATAATTTATAAGTTCTATCTACAGAACTAATACTTAACTTCTCATTATAAGTATGAACATCAAAAAGATTAGGTCCAATAGATACTGCATCTAAATTTGGAATTTTATTTACAAATATTCCACATTCAAGTCCTGCATGAATTGCATTTACTTTCACATCTTTAGAATACTCTTTTTTATACTCTTTTAAGATAATTTCTTGAAGTTTAGATTCTTCTTTAAGTTCCCAACCAGGATATTCTCCTATAATTTTAAAATCTCCACCATACTTGTTTGTAATTGAAATAAGTTTATTATTTATTTTTTCTCTTCTAGAATCAAAAGAACTACGAACAGAGAAAACTAAATTAAATTTATCCTCATTTAAATTCATAATACCTAAATTAAGAGAACTTTCTACAAAATCTTCTATATCATCACTTATTTTACATACACCATTTGGTAATTCATTAATAAAATCAACAATATTATTTGTAGATTCCTCTGATAAAACACTAATTTTTGAAAATTCAACTAAATCTAGATTTATTTTTATCTTATCTTCAATATCCTTAAATTCCTGATTAATTTTAACTTCAAAATCTTTAGCTATTTTTTTAATCTCATCAAAATTAGGACTTAAAATAGTTGAAGTTGAATTATTTGCAATTGCATTATCTAAATTTCCACCATAAATATCAAATATATTAAAAGAGATATTTTCCTCTTTAATATTTTTTAATAATTTAGCTAATAGTTTATTAGCATTAGCTAAACCTTTATTAATTTCAATTCCTGAATGGCCTCCTTTAAGACCACTTATAGAAATATTTATTAAGAACTCTCCAACATCTCCTTTTAGATTTATTTTATTATAACTTCTATTTTGAAGATTATTATATTCCAACCTATTAATAGGTATTTCAAGATTAATCCTATTTCCACCTGCACAAGATACAACCATTACTCCTTCTTCCTCAGAATCTAAGTTAATTAAATATTTACCACTAAGTTTAGATATATCAAGATAATTAGCTCCAATTAATCCAATTTCTTCATCACTTGTAAATACAGCTTCAATCGGAGGATGAGTTAAATTATTAGAATCTAAAATTCCAAGAATCATAGCAATAGCTATTCCATTATCTCCACCTAAACTTGTATCTATCCCACTAATATAATCTCCATTAATTTCTAAATCAATACCTTCTAATTCCATATTTTTAGAAGAATCTAGTTTTTTATCACAAACAATATCCATATGTCCTTGTAATATTAAAGAATCCTTATTTTCAAAGCCAAAAGTTCCTTCTTTATAAATTATAACATTATTTAAATCATCTTTATAAAACTTAAGATTTCTATTTTTAGCAAAATCAACTAAATAATTACTAATTTTATCAGTATTACCACTTCCTCTAGGTATCTTAGAAATCTCTTCAAAAAAGTAAAATACCTCTTTAGGTTCAATATCCTCTAAAACATGAAAATTTCCCATCATATCACCCAATATAGTTAAATTTAGTTAAATAATTATTTAGGCATTGGCATATTCTCTTCACTTACAATAACATCCACTAATAAGGGTCCTTTATTTTGAGCTTTCTTTAAAGCTAAATTTAGGGAATCTTTATCATCTACTTTTATTCCATCTATATGATAAGCATTAGCTAATTTTACAAAATCAGGGTTAATAAGATCAACTTGATATTTAGAATCAAATCCATAGATTGTTTCTTCCCATTGGCGAATAATACCTAATTGAGAATTATTAATTACAAAAATAGTTATATTCAAATTATATTCATTAATAGTAGCTAATTCTTGAGATACCATTTGAATATCTCCATCACCACAGATAACAATAATTTTTTCATTCGGATATGCAATAGCTACTCCGATAGCTCCTGGAACTGCAAATCCCATTGGTCCAAATCCTCCAGAAAAAAGAAGTTTAGCAAATTTATCAGATTTTTTAAGTAATGTTGTCCATGTTGTATGAGTTCCAGCATCAGAGACCACATAATTATCTTTAAAATTATCTAAAATCTTATTAATCGCATATTGTGGTTTTAATGGATTGTAATTTTCTTCTCTATCTTCAATACCTTCAATATAAATTTCTTTTTCATGAGCATATATTTCATTAATCCAGCTATTAGCTATTTCTAAGTTATAAGTTTTAAAAGGATTTTTAGCTAAAAGAATTTCTAAAAGTTTATAAACATCCATACAAATATTAATTTTACCTTTTAGACAGTTTTTATCAATATTTACATGAATTATTTTATCTGAAAATTCTTTAAAATTCTCACTTTTACTTATTGTTCTCTCAGATAATCTAGCCCCTAATACAATAATACAGTCAGAATTTAAATATGCATAATCTGATAGAGAATTTCCTCTAAGACCTACCATACCTAAATTTAATTTATTATCTTCAGATACAATACCTCGCCCAGGATAAGAAGTAGTGATAGGAAGCTTATGTTTAGTTATAAATTCATTCAATAATTCAATAGCTTGACCCCAAACTATACCATTTCCTACAATAATTAATGGTTTTTCTGAATTAGCTATTTTTTCAATAGCTAAATCTAAACTAAGATATATATTGTTTTGTAAAAACTTAGTATTTTGAGTAATATTCTCATGATTTAAATTATTTAAAGAAAAATCTTCCCCACTAAATAAAGAATCTAAAGAAATATCTTCTTTGGTTAATAAACTATCTAAAGAAATATCTTCATCCATCAAAACATCTTTTGATAAATTAATATGAACTGGCCCTTTAGGATATTTTTTAAGAATTAATAAAGCTTCTTTAAAATTAGAAATAGCTATTTTACCATTAGATGGATGATATGATTTTATAGTCATGTTTTTAAAAACATTATTTATGGGAAAAGATTGAAATTTATTATCTGGAATAGAAGAATAATCATTATCACCAGTAATAACAAGTAAAGGAATATTATCTTTAAAAGCAGTAGCTAAACCCATAACCAGATTCATTGCTCCAGGCCCTGCAGTAGATATTACAACCGAATATTTTCCTGTAGATCTTGCATAAGCATCTGAACTATGAACAGCACCTTGTTCATGACGAGTTAATATATGTTTAATAGATGATTTAGAAAGAGCTTTATAAAAAGGAAGTATTTGTTCACCAGGATGACCAAATACATATTTTATCTCATCATTTTCAAGTAATTTAACTAAAACTTCTGCAGTATTCATAAATTCACAATCCAATATCATATTAATATTTAATTAAAAAATACATAATTATATTTTAAAGAATATTATATGAAACTTATATTAATTAAATAAAATTAATATATGGTTTATTCTTAATTAAATAAAAAATTAACTAAAAAAGTTTATATAAAAATTCAATAAGTATTAAAAAAAAAGTAATTATTCCCTAAAATCAAAAACTAGAAAAAATAAAAAAAAGATAGGGTTTAATCCCTACCAAAAATAAAAGTTTAAATTTTACGTTTTAATCCACCAACAAAAATGGTAAATAAACTTATAATGATTAATGCTAAAGGATTACCAGTAGAAACCATCTTATTAACTACAGAATCAGAACTACCATTACCCGGATTAGGATTTGGTTCCGGAGTAGGAGTAGGAATAGGAGTAGGAGTAGGAGTAGGAGTAGGGGTAGGAGTAGGTTTAGTTTTATTAATAACTTCAGTTACATTTTCAGCACTTAAATTATCCAACTCATTAGAACCACCAAGAACAACATTAGTCTTATTACCAACACTAGTAGTGTTAAAGACTAAAATAAAGCTAGCAGTTTCATTAGGAGCTAAAGAACCATTAAGTGTCCACCTATGAACTCCATTTACAAAACTATAAACCCAATCACCACTAACAGGCCTCCAAGAATCATAAACCATATCATCAGAAGATTTCTCAACCACATAAACACCAGTCAAATTAGAATCACCAGTATTATTAACAACAATCAAGAACTCAGTCTGATTACCAACATAAACAGTCTTATTTAAAGTAGATTCAGTGATACTCATATTATAAAAAGGAGCAGTAGCAGTAGTAGTAACAGCTTCTTCCCAAGTAGTAAATGGACTATGAGTACGGAATACATATTCACCACTTAAAGGAGCAGTAAAGTTAAAACTACCTTCCCCATTACGAATCCAGAAATTACCAATAGAACTACCTACATCAGGATTTTCATTATCCCATTTGTAATTATAATTATCATTCTCAGATTTTGTAAA
>JAZLLL010000146.1:0-2053 GCA_045598125.1 Methanobrevibacter sp.
TCGTTGTTATACCAATGAACGTATTTTTTTATTTCTTTTGCAGCTTCTTTCTTGGTTAATTTACTAAATTGACATAACCATTCATGCTTTAATTGCATAAACCAATTTTCTATTGGGCAGTTTTCCCAGCAATGTCCTTTATGTGACATACTTCTGGTAAAACCTAACTGCTCAGCAAGTTCTACGTATTCATACGCGAAATAAACTGCACCTTGATCTGTGTTTATTACAGCATTATTTAGATTCTTTAAATCTTTATAACTTTCTTTTATTAAATTTACATCATTGTGTATTGATGTAAAAAATGATACAATTTCATTGTTGAAGTAATCTTTAACAGCTGATAAGTAAAGAGTTCCATCTTTACATTTTATATAGCTGACATCAGATGACAATTTTTGGTTTGGTGCATCTGATTTAAAGTTACATTCAATAATGTATTGAGCCTTATTCGTAAGGTTCTTTTCTTTTGCTTTAAAAACAGATAATCCTTTCTTAGTTCTCTTAACTGTTTCTAATCCTAAGATTTCTTTATATCTTCGTATTAATTTATGATTAAATATAATTCCTAATTTATTTTGAATAGAATATTTTAATCTCATTACTCCGTATATTCCTTTATTTGCTTCATGCTCTTTTGATATTATCTCAGCAGTAATAGAGTCGAAGTTATTAGCTATTGGTTTACCTTTATTGCACCATTTATAATAACTTCTTCTGTTTACTTCTAATACTTTGCATATCCTTGATACAGGATATATTTTTTTTAATTTATCAATTATTTGATATCTTTCTATTTGTGTTGCTGAGTACGGATTTCCATCAAAAGAGCATAAGCTTTTTTTAATATTTCTGCATCGTCTATTTCTTGTGGCTTTCTTCCACGATTATCGATACCGAGACGTCCTTCATCATATTCTTTATTCCATCTACTTACTGTACCCATACCAGATATTCCATATTTATTATTTAAATATGAAATAGTAGCACCATTCTTAAATTCTTTTACTATTTTGACTTTTTCATCTAAAGTCCATTTTTTATGTTTTCCCATGAAAAAATACCTCCAAAGTTCTTTCTAAATAAATTTTAACATATTTAAATGTTTCTTTTTATTTAGTGTGAACTTTAAAGGTATTATAATCAACGATTCCTTTTTTATTTTGTAGTTGTTTTTTTATTCCATGATTTTTGATTACATTTTGGACATTTCATATATCTTGTTCTTCCAATATGCATTGCCCAAAGAACACTTTGATATGTAGGAACATACTTGTGATGACATTTTTGGCATTCATAGTATCCAGCTGTTTGTTCTATTCTTAATGCTATAAAACATATTGTAAAAATTAATAAAAATGCTAATGCTATCAAAACTATTCTTAACGTATCTGTAATATCGGCAAATGATGCGATAAAGCAAAGTAATACACCTATTGTTACGGTTGGAATTGAAATAAATATTTCAACATTTAATAATTGTTTATCTTTTTCTTCTTTTAGTTTTACCATTTCTAATAAATTTTCTTCTAGTCTTTTTTCATTTTCTTTCATATCAACTTTTTCCCCACTAAATAGATCATTTATAGATATATCTAATATTTTACATAGCTCTGGTATTGTACTTGCATCTGGCATGTTAATACCATTTTCCCATTTTGATATCGCCCTATCTGTAATATTTAGCATTTCAGCTAATTGACTTTGTGTTATATTTTTTTCTTTTCTTCTTTTTGAAATAAATTTACCTATTTTGATTTGATCCATATAGTTTTCTCCTTTCGTGACTTAACTATACTATTTTATTTCAATTATTAACACGAACCTATAGTTGAGTTGTTCTTTTTTTATAAACTAGAACTTTTTGTTGAGTTAAATATCTTTTTTATTTAAATATTCTTTTATTGCATATGCTGCATTTCTTCCTGAACGTGATGCCCATGCAACTGTTCCTTTTATAGTTGTTATATCTCCACCTGCAAATATTTTTTCATTACTTGTTTTACCATCTTTATCTATAGATATTTTTTCTTTTACTTTATCTAAATCTATA
>JAZLLL010000147.1:0-3176 GCA_045598125.1 Methanobrevibacter sp.
ATAAATTAAAAGAATTATAAATATAAAAATGTATATTTAATATATAATAATATTAAAAAATACAAATTAATTTAAATAAAACCATAGGTGGAAATATGGAAAAAAATACAGAATTTGCTTTAAAAGTTAAAGAAATTAGAGAAAAACAGAAAATGACAGTGAAAGAACTTGCAGAAAAAAGTAATGTAAGTTTAGATGTCTTAAAAGCAATAGAAGAAGGAGAGATAATACCTTCACTTACTCCACTTACTAAAATTGCTAAAGCATTAGGTGTAAGACTTGGAACTTTCATTGATGATGCACCACAAATGGGCCCTATTGTAGTAAGAGATGGAAAACCAGAACAAGTATTATATTTCTCAGGAAGAGAAGATGTGACTGATGCAAGTAACTTAGAATTTCATGCATTAGGTGCAGGAAAAATAGATAGAAATATTGATCCATTTATAATCAATGTTGATTCTAAAGAAGAAAATTATGAGTTATCTTCACATGAAGGAGAAGAATTCATCTATGTATTAGATGGTGAAATTGAAGTAGAATATGGTAAGGATAAAATTAGCGTTAAAAAGGGAGATAGTATTTTCTACGACTCTGTTGTCCCACATCATTTACATTCAATGGGTAAAGCTGCAAAAATTTTAGCTGTATTATACACTCCATTATAAAAAAAATTAAAAAAATGTGTTCTAAATACTAAGAAAAATTAAAAAATATTTAATAATATTTATAAACTAACGGAAGGAAAAAATGTTTAAAATAAAAGTAACACCCCAATTTGCAGATATTGATGGTCTTAGACATGTAAATAACAATGCTGTTGGAAACTGGTTCGAAATTGGAAGAAATGATATATTTAGAATGTTTACTCCTGATTTGGATTTGCGATATGATAAATGGGAGCTAATTTTGGTCCGTAATGAAACAGATTATATAGGTCAAATGTTCTTTAATTATGATATCGAAATAAGAACTTATATTTTGCATGTTGGAAACACTTCTTTTATTATTGGTCATGAAGCATGGCAAGAAGGTGAACTTAAAGCAAAAGGGAAATGCGTTCTTGTTAACTATGATTTTATTAAACAAGAAAAAAAAGTCATTAACGATGAAATTAGAAAACAATTAGAAGCACATTTAATTAATGAAACAGATATTGGAAAAGATATTTAATGTCTTTAAATAATGTCTTTAAAAAAACCTATAAGTTTTAAAAATATAAATTAATTGTAAAAAAGTCTAAAAGGACAATAACCAAAAAAAAGGTAAAAAACAAAAAATAGAACCTAAAAAGGTGAAATGATGAGTGAACTATTTACTGAACTTTCATTAGGTAAGTTTTTTGAAACACAAGTAGAAAAACAACCAAATCATGAATTTATTATTTATCCAGATAGAAATCTTAGATTTACTTATAAAGAATTTGATGAAAGAGTTAATAATTTAGCTAAAGGACTACTTTCTATAGGTATAAAAAAAGGAGATCATGTAGGTATATGGGCTAAAAATGTTCCTGAATGGTTAACTTTTATGTTTGCAACTGCAAAAATTGGAGCAACACTTGTAACTGTAAATACTGCATATCAATCACATGAACTTGAATATGTTTTAAAACAATCTGATATGAAAGCTATTGCCATGACTGACGAATTTAGAGGAACTAGCTACTTAGAAACCATGCATGAACTTGTACCAGAAATGCTTACATCAGCAAGAGGAAATTTAAATAGTGAAAAATTCCCTTATTTAAAAAGCATTATACATGTAGGACAAGCAAAACATAGAGGAATGTACAATACTAATGAATTATTATTACTTGGTATGAATTATAATGATGAAGAATATAAAAAAATAAAAGAATCCGTTACCCAACATGATGTAATTAACATGCAATATACTAGTGGTACTGAAGGATTCCCTAAAGGTGTAATGCTCACTAGTCGTAATATTGTTAATGATGGATATTACATTGGAGAAAACATGAATTATACCAAAGAGGATAAACTTTTATTACAAGTCCCTCTTTTCCATTGTTTCGGTACTGTACTTGGTGTAATGGCAGTAATTACTCATGGTTCTACAATGGTTATGCTTGAAGAATATGATCCATTACTTGCTATTTCATCCATTCAGAAGGAAAAATGTACTTCTGTTTATGGAGTACCTACTATGTTTATTGGTATGATGAACCATCCAATGTTTGAAATGTTTGATATGTCTTCTCTTCGTACTGGAATTATGGCAGGATCAACTTGTCCTGTTGAAACAATGAAAGATGCAATAGAAAAAATGAACATGAAAGAAATTACAAGTGTTTATGGACTTACTGAAGCATCCCCTGGATTTACTCAAACTAATGCTTCTGATTCATTTGAGAAAAAAATAAATACTGTGGGGAGAAAATTCCCAAATATTGAAGTAAAAATTATAAATCCTGAAACTGAAGAAGAAGTAGGTGTTGGAGAAAAAGGAGAAATAATGTGTAGAGGTTTCAATGTAATGAAAGGATATTATAATATGCCTGAAAAAACTGCAGAAACCATTACATCAGATGGATGGTTACATACTGGAGATTTAGCTACTGTAGATGAAGATGGATATTACTCTATTGTAGGTCGTATAAAAGATATGATTATTCGAGGAGGAGAAAATATTTATCCAAGAGAAATTGAAGAATTCTTATTTACTCATGAATGTGTTCGTGATGTTCAAGTAGCTGGAATTCCAGATGAAAAATATGGGGAAATTGTAGGTGCATTTATTATTAAAGAAGAAGGTTATGAAGACATAACTGAAGAAGATATTCGAGATTTCTCCATAGGCAAAATTGCAAGATACAAAGTTCCTAAATATGTATTTTTTGTAGATGAATTCCCACTCACAACTAGTGGAAAAATCCAAAAATACAAACTTGGAGATATAGGTCTTAAATTACTTGAAAAAAGAAATTTAAATAATTAATTCCTAAATAATAAAAAATAATATTATAGTTTCACTACATTAAATTAGTTAGGAATTCCATAATTATGAATTTAATGATAAGTGAAACTATAATTTATTTTCATAAAAAAAACTAATTTTAAATTATTAATTTTATAACTAATAACTCTTTTTAATTTTCATAACTCTAAATTTAATTTTATAAATATACTATTTTTTAAATAATATTTAAATAA
>JAZLLL010000148.1:0-2532 GCA_045598125.1 Methanobrevibacter sp.
GTATATTATTTTATTTAAAAAATTTAATATTTATAAAAAAAATAACTTATTTAAATTTAATATTAACCTTATTGATTATAGTTTATTATTTAAAAAAGAAAAGGAGAAAATACAATGGATGAATCTTCTCAAGAACTTCAAATCATGGTTGAAGACCTTGAAAATGAAGTAGCTAAACTTAAAGAAGAAAATAATAAAACTAAACGTAATCTTATGTGGAAAGTTAGAAAATTAGAAAAAGATAAAGTTCTAACTGAAAATGAAAAAATACGTTTAGAGAGAGAATTAAAGTCATTAAGAGGTGAAGTTGAAAGATTTAGATCACCACCTTTAGTATTAGCTACTATCACTGAAATATTAGATGACAGTAGAATGACTGTTAAAAGTAGTACTGGTCCAAGTTTTCTTATTAATTACTCAAAATTCTTAGATGAAAAATTATTAGTTCCAGGTTCTAGAGTAGCTTTAAATCAACAAACTTTTGGTGTTGTTGAAGTACTTCCTTCTGAGAAGGATGCAAACGTATCTGGAGCTGAAATTGAAACTAAACCCGATGTTACTTATGATATTATTGGGGGTTTAGATGATCAAATTATAGAAGTTAAAGAAACTGTTGAATTACCTCTTAAACACCCTGAATTATTTGAAAAAGTAGGTATTGATCCACCTAAAGGTATTTTATTATATGGTCCTCCAGGAACTGGTAAGACTTTACTTGCTAAAGCAGTAGCTAATGAAACAAATGCTACTTTTATTAAAGTTGTAGCTTCTGAATTTGTTAAGAAATATATTGGTGAAGGAGCAAGAATGGTTAGGGAAGTATTTGAGCTTGCTAAAGAAAAAGCACCAAGTATTATTTTCATTGATGAACTTGATGCAGTAGCTGCTAAAAGACTTAAAAGCTCAACTAGTGGAGATAGAGAAGTTCAAAGAACTCTTATGCAATTGCTTGCAGAATTAGATGGTTTTGAATCTAGAGGTGATATTGGTATTATTGGTGCAACTAATAGACCAGATATCTTAGATCCTGCTTTACTTAGACCTGGTAGGTTTGATAGGTTTATTGAAGTGCCTGCTCCAAATGAAGATGGAAGACGTGAGATTCTTAAAATCCATACCTCTAAAATGTCTTTAGATGATTCTGTAGATTTAGAATATATTATATCTATTACTGATGGTGTTTCCGGGGCTGATTTAAAAGCTATTTGTACTGAAGCAGGTATGTTTGCTATTCGTGAAGAAAGAGATTATATTACTAATGCAGACTTTATGGATGCGGTAGATAAAATAATGGCAAAAGAATCAGAATCTGACTTTGAATCTCAAGCTGGAGTAATGTTTGGTTAAATTCATAATGGCCTGTGATGAACCCTATGAGCTCTGATATGTGATGAATGATGGGCGATCTGAGGCCATTTTTATTTTTAATTTTTTTATTCTAATTTTTTAATTAAGTTTTATTAAAATATTAATTTATAATTTTTAGATAGTTATTTCTATTTTTTTAATTTTTTTCTAGATAGAGACATTTCTAATTTTTTTAATTTTGTAATTTTTAAATAGCTATTTTTCATAATTTATATTAAAATAAACTCTATTTTTTTCATAAACTATATTTAAAATAAAAGTTATAAATATAAACTAATGTTTGGTAAAGATAAAAATAAAATAGCTAATGAAAAAGTATTATATGAAGCAAGGCCTAATTTTTTAATTAGTTGTAGTAGTATTCTTTTTGCAATGATTATACTAGGAGTTCTTTTTTATGCTTATACTGCAGGTATTAAGATGATAGGTAATATGAACACCTTTTTAATTAGTTCTACTAAGATGCCTATTACTAAATATTATGCTTTAGCTATTTTTATATTGATAATTTTTGTATTAATATACATTGCTTGGAAGATAGTAGCTTGGAGTACTGTTAAATATACTGTTACTAATTATAGAGTTATTGTTAAGAAAGGTATTTTCACTGAAAATAAAATTTATATGCCTTTCAATACTATTCAAGATATTAATGTTTCTCAAAATATTTTAGGTAAACTTGTATCAGTAGGTACTCTTAATTTATACAGTGCTTATGATGGGAAAAATGTAGAATTAAAAAATATTTTCTCTCCAAGTAAAGTAGAAGATATTATTTTTGAAAATATGAGAAATCCTTCTCTTCAATCAAGAAATCTTTATGGAGATAATTTAAATAATCAATTTAATAATCAAAATAATCCTATATTATCAAAATTTCGCCAATCTAAAGAAATGGCTTCTGTTAAAAATTATGGAAATATTTATGAAAATCAATATGATGAAATCATTCCAGAACATAATAACTCTATGGATGTTGCTCCAATTAATGATATTCATGATTTAGATGATTTAGAATTAGTTGATGTTAAAGAACGTAAAAAGAATCTTAAGAGATTAAGAAATAATGCTAAAAAATCTAGATATAGTAAATATTCTAATAGGGATAAATTTGGATATTCAAATCAAAGTAACATTCAAAATCATGATAATTTTGATTCTCCT
>JAZLLL010000149.1:0-7632 GCA_045598125.1 Methanobrevibacter sp.
AATGGAATATTTGGTTTATTTTTTTAATTTAAGTTCAATTGTTATGGTCAATCTTTTATTTTTTTTTTTTTTATTTCATGACTATTTTTGTAAAGAAGAACTTAATCATATTATTAATAATTGTTATAAATTGTGAATTTATAAAGAATTTAGTTAATCTAAATAAAAATTATATTTATTGATATTAATACTAAAAAATTAGTGAGGTATTATGAATGCAACCTTTACAACAAAATGCTGGATATGATAGGGCTATCACTGTATTTAGCCCAGATGGAAGACTTTTCCAAGTTGAATATGCAAGAGAAGCAGTTAAAAGAGGTACAACTTCTTTAGGTATTAAGTCAAAAGAAGGTGTAGTTCTTGTTGTTGATAAAAGAACTACAAGTAGATTAGTGGAAGCTAAATCTATTGAAAAAATATTCCAAATTGATAATCATATTGGTGCTGCTACTTCAGGCCTTGTAGCTGATGCAAGAGCTTTAATTGAAAGAGCACGTATAGAATCTCAAATTAATAGGATAACTTATAATGAACCAATTTTAGTTTCTGGTTTAGCTAAAAAAATTTGTGATATGAAACAATTATATACTCAAAATGGTGGTGTAAGACCTTTTGGTTCTGCACTTATTATTGGTGGAGTTAATGGGGATACTGTTAAGTTATTTGAAACTGATCCAAGTGGTGCATTAATAGAATATAAAGCAACAGCTATTGGTTCTGGTGTTAATGCAGCTATGGATTTATTTGAAGAAAAGTATGATGATGATTGTACTTTAGAAGAAGCTATTGAGTTAGGTTTAGATGCGCTTTATGAAGCAACTAATGGTAAAGTATCTAAAAATAGTGTTGAAATAGCTATTATTGAAGTAGCAACTCAAGAGTATAGGAAATTATCTGAGGATGAAGTATCTAAATATGTAGAAAATCTCCTTGAAAGAAATATTGAAGATGATGAGTCTGAAGATGAAAATCTCACTGAATCTAAAGATGATGAGTCTGAAGAGGAATAAATTTTATTGAAATTTTTAATGAAGGTTTAAGTATGGTAAATATAGATGAAGCTATTATTGCAAGACTTGAATCATTTGGTGAAAAATTTGAAATTTTAGTAGATGCTGATTTAGCTGCAGATTTTAGAAATCCTGATAATGAAAAAGAAATAGCTGTTGAAGATATTTTAGCTGTTGAAGATATTTTTAAAGACTCTAAAAAAGGAGATAAAGCATCTGAAGAATCTATGAATAAGGTTTTTGAAACTAGTGATGTTTTAGAAGTTGCATCTCAAATTCTTGAGAAAGGGCAAGTTCAGTTAACTGCTGAGCAAAGAAGACGAATGCAAGAGGATAAAAGGAAACAAGTTATTTCTATTATTGCAAGAGAAGCGATTAATCCTCAAACTGGTCTCCCACATCCTGCACAGAGGATTGAAAATGCAATGAATGAAGCAAAAGTAAAAATTGATGCTTTTAAATCTGTAGATGAACAGGTTCAAATAGCTTTAAAAGGAATTAAAGTTTTAATTCCTATTAAATTTGAAAAAGTTAAAATTGCTGTTAGATTACCAAGTACTGCAGCAGGTAGTGCTTATTCTGCAATACGTCCTTTTGGTAAAATTATTAATGAAGAATGGCAGCAAGATGGTTCATGGATAGCTATTGTAGAAATGGCTGGCGGACTTCAAGATGATTTTAATCATAAAATGGCTTCTATCTCTGGAGGAGAAGCTGAAACTAGATTAATTAAATAAAATTGATTAGTTTATAGATGAGATGTTAAAACTGATGAGATGTTATAAATAGATTAATCATATAGCTTATTAATAAATTATATGGTTAATTAGACTGTTGAATGATATACTTATGTAGGAAGTATATATATGTTATATGTGAATGAAAAAAATTTAGTTGTTCCTGGAGAAATACTGGCTGATGATGATTATTATCCGGGAAGAGGAACTTTTGAAGAGGATGGGAAAATTTGTTCCAAACTTTTAGGTTTAGTTTCTTTAAGAAATAAAAAAATTAGTGTAGTTCCTCTTAAAAGTAAATATCTTCCTAAAAAAGGTGATGTTGTAATTGGTAAAATTAATGATGTAAGATTTTCCATGTGGGAAGTAGATTTGAATTCTCCGTACACTGGTATTTTACCAGCATCTGAAGTTTTTGGAAGGGATAAGAAAGAATTAAGTAAAGTCTTTGATGTTGGGGATGTTTTATTCTTAAGAATCGTTGATGTTGATGAAGTTAAAAAAGTTAAATTAGGACTTAAAGGCCGTGGAATGGGTAAATTTAAAGGAGGAATTGTAGTGGATATTGCTCCGACTAAAGTACCTCGTTTGATTGGTAAAAAGGGTTCTATGATTAATATGATTAAAGATAAAACTGGATGTAAAATTGTTGTCGGTCAAAATGGTCTTGTTTGGATTAAAGGTGACTGTGACATGGAGCAAATAGTTAAAAATACTATTAAATTAATTGAAAAAGAAGCCCATACTTCTGGTTTAACTGATAGGATTAAAAATAAGCTTTATCTGGAAATTGATGGTGAAATACCTGAAAAATATCAGGCAATAACTGCTGAAGAAGAGAAAATCAATGAAAAATCAGTTGATGAAGGTTTAAAAGCACCTGAACTTCAAGACTTTAGAGATGAAGTTGAGGAAGAGTTAGCTATTGAAGAAAAAGATGATTTTGAGGATGATTCTGAAGATGTTGATTTAGTTGATGATTTTGAGGATGATTCTGAAGATGTTGATTTAGTTGATGATTTTGAGGATGAAGTTGAAGAAGAGTTAGTTATTGAAGAGAAAAGTGAAGATTTAGGTTCTAATTCTGAAGATACTCATTCTGAAAATCAAGAGAATAATGAACCTAAATTTATTAAAAAACAAAAGTTTTTAGATACTTTTGAATCAATTAAACAACAAGAAAAGAAAAATAAATCTTCTTTTGCTGTAAGTCGTGTGGATAATTCAGATTCTCCAACAATTAATATATCTGCAGGAAATAAAAAGAAAAGTCCTCAGTGGAGAAAAAGTCTTTAGTTGTAGAATTTAATCTAAGTTAATTTAAAATTCTTAGTTATAGTGATTTAAAGAGGTGTTTTTTATTACTTTAAATGATAGAAAATTAAGGGATGACGGAAGAGCATATGATGAAATCCGTCCTTTGAAGATTGAAGCTGGGGTATTAAAAAGAGCTGATGGTTCTGCTTATTTGGAAGTTGGTGGAAATAAAATTTTAGCTTCTGTTTATGGTCCTAGAGAATCATATATTAGACGTTTATTAAAACCAAATACTGGGGTTATTAGAGTAAGATATAATATGGCTCCATTTTCTGTAGATGATCGTAAAAGACCAGGGCCTGATAGAAGGTCTACTGAAATTTCTAAAATTGCTGCAGATGCACTTAGACCTGCTTTAATTTTAGATCAATTCCCAAGATCTATGGTGGATGTTTCAATTGAAATTATTGAAGCTGAAGGTGGAACTCGTTGTGCTGGAATTACTGCAGCAGCAGTTGCTTTAGCAGATGCAGGTATTCCTATGAAAGATATTGTTGTAGGATGTGCTGCAGGTAAAGTTAATGATGAAATTGTTTTAGATTTATCTGAAAAAGAAGATAAAGAAGGACAAGCAGATGTGCCTATTGTAATGATGCCAAGAACTGGTGAAATTACATTGCTTCAAGCTGATGGTAACTTAACTGAAGAAGAATTTGAAGAAGCTTTGGATTTAGCTATGGATGGATGTAGACAAATATCAGAAATACAAAATGAAGCTCTCAAAAGAAGATATGGTGCAGATATTTAGTTGGTGAAAATATGAAAATTGTACCTGAAATTTCAAAAAGAAGTATTATAAAACTTATCAATGATGGTAAAAGAGTTGATGGAAGAGCTTTTGATGAAAGAAGAGATATTTTCATCGAACCTAATGTAATTTCTAAAGCAGAAGGTTCTGCTAGGGTTAAATTAGGTGATACTCAAGTTATTGTGGGTATAAAACCATCTATTGGTGAACCTTTTGCGGATACACCTAATTTGGGTGTATTAATGACTAATTGTGAACTTTTACCTATGGCAGCTCCTGAATTTGAACCAGGTCCTCCTAGTCCAGAATCTATTGAACTTGCACGTGTTGTAGATCGTGGAATTCGTGAAAGTGAATTAGTTGATTTAGAAAAATTATGTATTGAAGAAGGTAAAAAAGTTTGGATGTTGTTTATTGATTTACATGTAATTGATTATGATGGAAATCTTTTTGATGCAGCAAATATTGCTGTAATGGCAGCTTTATTAAACACTAAATTACCTACTGCTACTTATGTTGATGGAGAAGTATCTTTGGATGAAGAAAATCTTATAGAATTACCTGTAAGAGATAAATTAGCTTTGTCTACCTTTGTTAAAATTGGTGAAGGTATGGTTTTAGATCCTTCTTTAGAAGAAGAAGAAATATTAGATGCAAGAATAACTATTGGAGTTACTGATAAGGGTAATCATATTTGTTCTATGCAAAAAGGTGGTGAAGTTCCATTAACTAAAGATGAAATTCTTGATGCAGTACATATGGCTTTCACTACGAAAGATGAATTATTAAAGTATCTTGAATAGATACTTTTTTATTTTTTTTAATTTATTAATATTTTTTTTAAAATCATGTTTTTTTATTAAATAAATTCCTTTTTTTAGAGAAATTATTTAAGTGGAACTATTTTCGGCATTAATTAGCATTAATTAAAATAGTTTAGTCTTTACTTGTTTTAACCATTAACTTTATATACTTTTAAATACTATATTATATTATTAGTTAATATTAGACTACTATTAGTTTTTATATTTTAACAGATTTTTAGTTATTGGATTATAATCTGTTTTAGGTATTGATTTGTATTTACTTAATTTTAAGATAATGGTATGTTTAAATAGCTATTTAAATTATTCTTATTATATTTATTAAGCTTCTTATGATATTAGAGGGTTATTGTATGGAATTAAGGGAAGTTTAATAAATTATTTTTAGTTCAATATTATGGAGATATTATAATGGCAAGAACAAAAAAAGTTGGTATTACTGGTAGATTTGGTGCTAGATACGGAAGAAAAGCAAAAAGACAAGTTAAAACTATTGAAGAAAATATGAAAAAGAAACATGTTTGTCCTAGATGTGATAGGCCTGCTGTTAAAAGAGTTAGTGCAGGAATCTGGGAGTGTAAAAAATGTGGTGTTGTCTTTACTGGTGGGGCTTATATTCCAGAAACTCCTATGGTAAAATCTGCTACTCGTAACATTAAAAGAGCTGTTGGAGGAGACTAATTGTATAGATGTCCTGAATGTGGAACTGAAGTTGACCATAAAGGATATATGGAAAATAAATGTCCTAAATGTAGATATAGGATTTTATTTAAAAAAGTTCCAGAAGTTAGAAAACTTGTTAAAGCAAGATAGTTATTATTATATTAATTATTTTTGTTCTTATGCAAATAATTATTAATCAATACTTTTTTTTATTTTGCTTCAACTTAAATAATTATAATTTTATTTAACTATTTTTAATAACTATTTTATAGTTATTCTTTTTATATTAATTAAACTATTTTTATTAGTTATTATCTATTTATTAGTATTATTACTTATTGTGATTATTATGCTTATTTCTACATCAAGAAAACCCTCACAAAAAACAAGAACTTTTTGTAAAAATTTTCAACATGCTTTTGGTTTTGAATATGTAAATAGAGGAAAAAGTAGTTTGAGAGATCTTCTTATTAAAACATCTCAATTAGGTCATAAATCTCTTGTTTTAGTTTATCAAATCAAAGGAAATCCAAGTAAATTAACTTTTTATAACTTAGATGGGGAAGAAGAATTAGCATTACTTGTTTCTGTTAATATAACTAATGAACGTCTTCATATTAAACCTGAAAATCTTAAAATTAAATGTGCTGTAAAGGAATTAGAATGTTTATCTGAAATCTTAGGTTTTGAACTTACAACTGAATCTTTGGATAGTAATTATGTAAGAATTTCTTATGCAGATTATGATGATGAAAAGAACTTTGCAATGATTTATTTTGTAAATAAAAAGGGTGAACAAATAGATTTACAAATTAATATTAAAAAAATTTCAAATTAAATTTTAAATTAATCTAATAATGGGGAGTTTTCTATTAAGGAAATTAATGTTTTAAAATCAATTGATAGTGATATAACTGTTGATTTTAAAGATAAAGAACAAGCAAAAATTGTTTATAAATCAATTTTAATAGAATTTAAAACATCTCCTGATTATCGATCCTCTATGAATTTAAGACTTAAAGATAATTCTATTATAATTAATATAAATGCTGAAGATGCAACTTCTTTTAGAGCATCTATTAATTCTGCTATTAAATGGATTAAATTAGCTGTAGAAATTAATGAATTGTCTTAATTGTTTAAAAATTTATTTTTATATGTGTTTTGTTATTTATTTTATGTTTATTAGATAAATTATTATTCCATTCAAAATTTTATTATTTTTATAAAATAATAAGCTTTAAATATTTAGATTTTTATAATTATTATAGTATATAATTTATAGATAATCTTATGTTAATTTAATTATTTCATAAACATGGAATTATTTATTAAAATATTTATAAAAAATTATTATTGAAAAAATTAAAGGTGAAAATATGGAAATTCCACAAAATGTACAACATCAATTAAATCAATTTCAACAATTGCAACAACAAGCTCAAGCAGTTAATGTTCAAAAACAAAGTGTAGATATTCAATTAAATGAAGCTCAAACTGCTCTTGATGAACTTAAAAAAACTGAATCTGGTGTTGAAGTTTTTAAAACTGCAGGTAATTTACTTATCAAAGTAGAAAGAGATTCTACTTTAGAAGAACTTGAAGATAAAGTTGAAACTCTTAAATTAAGACAACAAACTATGGCTCGTCAAGAAGAAAGAGTAATGAAAAAACTTGAAGAGATGCAATCTTCTATTCAACAAACTATGGCAGGTTTACAAAGTTAGGTTTCAATTAATCTAGTTAATACTTATTTAAGTTATTAATTAGATTTTATTTATTTTATTTTTATTATCATAATTTAGTTACTATTTTTAGTTATTTTCTTATTTATTTAAAATTATTTATAGGATTATTTACTTTAAGTATTTATTTAAAATTTTATTTTTTTAATATTTTTTCTGGTTTTTATATAGTATGGATGGATTATATGGATGATGAAGCAAAACTTAAAAAATTAAATCAAGAAGATTTGGATATTATTGCGGATTTTTTTGCTGATGTGATTAGTGATAAAATTAATGATGCAGTTAAATCTCCAAAAGAAATTATTGATATGGATATTAATATAAATGTTTCTTATAATGATGAAACTGAAGAGCTTGATGTAGATGTGGACTTTAATATTGAGACAGATAATTTATCAAAGTTAACAAATAAAAGAATTGATGAAGTAATCGATGAGTCTTATGATGAACTTGATGAATTCATTAGTGAATATTTTAGAGAATAATTAGTTCATTCTCTTCTTGTTTTTTTATTTTTTTATTTTTTAGAAGATATTTTTATTTTTTTATTTTTTAGAAGATATTTTTATTTTTTTATTTTTT
>JAZLLL010000150.1:0-4460 GCA_045598125.1 Methanobrevibacter sp.
ATTTATAACTTTTAATATATATTTATTATCTTAGTTAATAAAAGATTATAATAAAGAGATAAAGTAAAAAAACAAATAGTAAAAATATATACATTATAAATACAAAAAGTAAAAAAACAGATATACATTTAATAATCATTAAAAGAAAAATAGTATTGTAATTCAATTAAGAATATAAAAAATTAATAATTTAGGAAGTTAGTATATGAAAATTAAAATTGCTATACCTTCAAAAGGTAGGATTAGTAATCCTGCAGTTAATATTTTAGAAAAAGCAGGGCTTGGACTTAAAGATGCTAGTAATAGAAAATTATTCTCATCTACTTATAATAAAGATATTGATGTGATGTTTGCAAGAGCAGCAGATATTCCTAAATTTGTAGATGAAGGAATATGTGATATGGGAATAACTGGTTTTGATCTTATTAAAGAAGCTCAAGCAGAAGTAAAAATACTTAATGATTTAAAATTTGGACAAACAAAACTTGTTCTCGCAAGTCCAGAAGATTCTGAAATTAAAAGTATAAAAGACTTTAAAGATGGAATGATAGTAGCTACTGAATTTCCATATATTACAAAACAATACTTCAAAAATCATAACCTAAATATAAAAATAGTTGAACTAACAGGATCAACAGAAATAGCTCCATTTATTGGAGTAGCTGATGCAATAACTGATTTAACAAGTACTGGAACAACATTAAATATGAATCATTTAAAAATTGTTGAAGTAATCTTAGAAAGTTCAATTAAATTAATAAGTAATAAAAAAGCATATGATGAAAAAAAAGACATTGTTGAAGCTGTAAGTACAAGTATTAAAGCTGTTCTTGAAGCTGAAAGAAAAAAATTAGTTATGATGAATGTAGCAAAAGAAAAACTTTATGATGTTCAAAAAGTTATGCCTGCTATGAGTGGACCAACAATATCTGAAGTTTTATCAAAAGAAGAAACTGTAGCTATTCAAGCTGTAGTCGATGAAGAAGAAGTGTTTAAACTTGTAAATAATCTTAAAAATGCAGGTGCTCGTGATATTTTAGTAGTTCCTATTGAAAGAATTATACAATAATTAAAATTATTAATCTTACTGAAAAGTATTAAAAATAATTAAATCAATGAAAAGGAAATTAAAAATGAAATTTTTAAGATTTATAGAAACTTCAGATAAAAACCCATATAAAATAAATAGTTTAAATAATAATTCAAATATTAAAACAGGTTATTTAAAAGGTGATGAAGTATTTGAATTAAAAAGAGATATTTTAAACTATTTTAATTCTAATATTAAAGATATAAAAAAAGATATTGTTAATAAATATAAAATTGATGATATTAAAATAGTTAATCCCGTATCTCCATCAAAAATTGTATGTATTGGATTAAATTATAAAAATCATGCCAAAGAATTAAATATGAAACTTCCAAATACTCCTAAATTATTTATAAAACCATCTACATCAGTTATAGGAACTGGTGAAGATATAATAAAACCTGAAATGAGTAATGAAATTGATTATGAAGCTGAATTAGCTATTATAATTGGTGAAAAATCTAAAAATATAGAAAAAGATGAAGCTAAAAAACATATATTTGGATATACAATCTTAAATGATGTTACAGCAAGAGATATTCAAAGATATGATGGACAATGGACAAGAGGAAAAAGTTTTGATACATTTGCTCCAATAGGACCAGTTATAGAAACTAATTTAAATCCTCAAAATCAAAAAATAAAAACAAAAATAATTAGAAAAATCAAAGATGAAAATAAAATTTCAACAGTAGAAGAAATCAGACAAGAATCTAACACTTCAAACATGGTATTTTCATCCTATGAATTAGTTAGTTTTATATCAAAAATTATGACATTAAATCCAGGAGATTTAATAGCTACAGGAACACCACCAGGTGTGGGTCAAATAAAACCTGGAGAAATAGTTGAAATTGAAATAGAGGATATTGGAATCTTATCTAATAAATTAGTAAGTTATTAATTAAAATCAACTAATCTAAAGTCAATTAAAAATAATTAAGTTAATAATTAAAACATGATTAAGTATAATAGTAAATTAATAATTATTATAATAAAAATAATATAAAAATTATTTATATTTAATTTAGATAATATAATTAAAATAAACATCATTAAAACTATAATCAGGAGTGTAATAATATTTTCAGATTAAATAATGTTATATCAATTAAAGATTTTTCTAGAGAAGATATTGAATTTATTCTTGAAGAAGCTTCTAAACTAGAAAAAGTAGCTAAATCAGAGGAAAAATCAGAAGAACTTTCTGGTAAAATTCTTGGATTAATGTTTTTTGAACCATCTACAAGGACAAGATTGTCTTTTGAAACATCTATGAAACGATTAGGTGGAAATTGTATTGGACTTGGTGATACTACAATATCTTCACTAGCAAAGGGTGAAAGTATAGCAGATACTGCTAAGATGATTGAAGGATATTCAGATGCTATTGTTATCAGACATGATTTAGAAGGAGTTTCACGTTTTTTAACTGATATAGTGGATGTTCCAATTATTAATGCAGGTGATGGTGCAGGGCAACATCCAACTCAAACATTACTTGATTTATATACTATTAAAAAACATTTTGGGCATATTGATGGTTTAAATATTGCACTTGTAGGTGATTTAAAATATGGTCGTACTGTACACTCTCTTTCATATGCTTTAGGTTATTATAATGTTAAAATGACATTTGTAGCTCCTGATGAATTAAAAATGCCTGAAGAAACATTACATGATCTTGAAGAGAATAATATAGAATATAAAGAAACAAATAATTTAAAAGATGTTATTAATGAAGTAGATGTATTATATGTTACACGAATTCAAAAAGAAAGATTTTTAGATATTGAAGAATATGAAAAAATAAAAGGAGCTTATTTAATTAATAAAGAATTATTAGAAGGTAAAAATCTTATTGTTATGCATCCTTTACCAAGAATTGATGAAATTGATTATGATGTGGATAATACTAAGTATAATAAATATTTTGAACAAGCAAATAATGCAGTTCCAGTAAGAATGGCTATCTTAAAAAATATAATTAAACATAGATGTAAATAAAAAAAGAATAAGGGAAAATATAATAACATTTTATTATAATAACTTTTATTTTTTTAAAAAAAAAATTAAAATGAATATAATGCACTTTCTAATAAATCAAGATCACATTGCAAATTAATAATATTAGTTCTACCTTTTCCACGTCCTCTTGATATTGTATTAGTTGAAATAATTCCAAGCATTTCAAGCTCATTTACAAAATCAAAAATTCTCCTATAAGTTACAGTATCACCTTTTGAAACTTCTTCATAAGCCTCATATAATTTACCAGAAGTGATTTCTTCATTTGCTTTTGTAAGTTTTAAAATAGCTTCAAGAACTCTTTGTTGTTGAGTTGGTAAAGTCATAATAACATCATTTACTTTATTATATTCAATCCTTTCTTTAGCTTCTTTAACAAAAGCTCCTAAAATTATATCAGAACCTTTTTCATCTGCAATTTCACCAGCAGTTTGTAAAAGATCAAGTGCATATCTTGCATCACCCTCTTCTTTAGCAGCCATAGCTGAACATAATGGGATAACACTATCATCAATAGAATCTTTAATAAAAGATAAATTAGATCTTTCTCTTAAAATATCTGCTAATTGTTCCGCATTATATGGTGGAAAAACAATCTCTTTATCTCTTAAACTACTTGCTACTCTTGGCTTAATATATTGTTTAAAATCTAAAAAATTACTAATAGATAAAATAGCTACATTATCAGTTCTTGTAAGTGTATAAAGAATTCCATCTCCATCTTTTTCAAGTAAAATATCTATTTCGTCTAAAATAACAATTAATATTAAATTACGCCCAAAAACGTTCTTTTTAAAAATATCTCTAAATGCTTTAATAATTTCAGCCTTTGTCCAACCTCTATTTGGAACATCTCTACCTAATTGTTGACATAAATGAGCTATAACTTGATATTCTGTAGTAAAATCAGTACATCTAACATATTCAACTCTTATTGAAACATTTTTATTGGATGATGCTTCTATTAATTGTTCTTTAGCAAATTTAGCAGCAGCAGTTTTACCAGTCCCAGTTTTACCATAAATAGTAATATCAGATGGAGTATTATTATTAAGTGCTTCAATCCAATATTTAGCTATAGAAGTAATTTGTTCGCTTCTATGAGGCAAGTGTTCAGGTAAAAACCTATGATCTAAAGGTTTTTTGTCCTTAAAAATAGTCTTTTTTTCTTCTAAATTATCAAAAATATTAGTCATTATTTCCCTCTAAATAAAAATTAAGTTTAAAATGAATTAATAATGAAATTAATAACACAATAATAATAAAATCATTATAAAAAATAAATAGTAATATAAAATACTAAAATATTAAAAATCACAAAAAAATTTATAAATTAATTATT
>JAZLLL010000151.1:0-2044 GCA_045598125.1 Methanobrevibacter sp.
GTTAATTGATATCATGAACCATAAAAATAAACTTAAATTAATAATATTTTAAATCTTTTTAATTTTAAGAATTAATTTAATAAACTTGATTAGTAATTAGGAAATTAAGTTTATAATTAATTAAATTAGTTATTAATTAAAAGTTATATGATAAGTTAATTATCATTAAATTAGTTATTAATTATGAATTAATTAATAATTTATAGTGAATTATATCTAGTTTATAAATAGCTAATCAATAAAATTTATTATAATTATTTATTTTTATGATAAGTATTATAAGATTATTAGTAATTCTTTTTTTGTATGATTTTAATAAAATCTTTTTAATTAATAAATGTTAATTAATTAGTTGTATCTATTTATTAAATCTTAACTAAGATTAAGTTTTAAATTTATAAAATTCAATTTAAGAAAATATTGGGTTTTAATTTATGTATATTACAGTATAATTTAAGTTATAATTAATTATTATAAGTGCTGTTAAATTAATTATTCTAGTATTTACCCTCTAATTATTATGGAAAATTAATCGAATTAATTTATTAGCTATTAAATTATCTCTAATTACCAAAGCTCAAAGGAGGCTTAATATGGGAAAAGGAGAAGAATTAACTACAACTAAATATCTTATTCATGCAGAAATTAATGCAAATGGTATTGTGGAAAAGCCAGATGTTGTAGGTGCAGTATTCGGTCAAACTGAAGGACTTTTAAGTAATGATTTAGACTTGAGAGAACTACAAAGAACTGGTAGAATTGGTAGAATTCAAGTAATCATTCATTCTAATAGTGGACGTGCAAAAGGTGAAATTGTAATTCCTTCTAGTTTAGATAGAATTGAAACTGCTATCTTAGCAGCATCACTTGAAACAATTAATCGTGTAGGGCCTTGTGAAGCATCTATTCATGTTCTTAAAGTAGAAGATGTACGTGCAGTTAAACGTAAACAAGTTGTTAATAGAGCAAAAGAAATTTACATGGGTATGATGGAAAGTGTAAGTCCTGAAAGTATGAAAATGATTGAAGAAATCAGAGAATCTATGAGAATTCAAGAAATATCTGAGTTTGGAGAAGGAAGACATCCTGCAGGACCTAATGTACACACTTCTGATGCAATTATTGTTGTTGAAGGAAGAAACGATGTTCTTAATTTATTAAAATATGGTATTAAAAATACCGTTGCTGTTGAAGGAGTTAATATTCCTAGAGAAGTTGCTGAGTTAACTAAAAAGAGAACTGTAACTGCTTTTGTTGATGGTGATCGTGGTGGAGAGTTAATCTTAAAAGAACTTTTACAAGTTGGGGATGTTGATTATGTTACAAGAGCTCCAAGAGGTAAAGAAGTAGAAGATCTTGAAAAAGAAGAAGTTATTATAGCTTTAAGGGATAAAGCTCCATTAGAACAAGTTATTAATAATCTTGATTTTAATTTAGATACTCAAGCAAAACCAAAAAATAAAAGTAGAAAAGATAGAAAATCAAGATATAATAAGAATGATAAATACAGTGACTTCAAAAAAGATAGATTAGATCATAGAGGTAGGCATGATAAATCTGACCGTAGAGGAAGAAATGGTAGGGAGGATTATAGAAGCCGAAATGATAAAGAAAGCAGATATAATGAAGAGAAAAAAATTCAAAAAAGTAGAATTAGACTCTTAAAAAACATGCTTAAAGATTTAGAAGGAACTGGGAATAGTGAAATATTAGATGATTCTTTAAACTTAATTAAAGAAACTGAAGTTGAAAATCTTTATGATGAATTAAAACAAAATAATTCCGAAGCAGAAGTAGTTATCTTTGATGGTGTTATTAGTCAAAGACTAGTTGATATTGCATATTCTAAAGGAATTAAAACTTTGGTTGCATTTAAATCAAGTAGAGTAATTAAAAAACCAGATAATCTTAGATTAGTTACTTTAAATTAGTTTTTTAAGCATAAGTTAATTTTTAAATTCATGGCAGTTTTCGCTGTCATATTTATTTTTTATTTTTTAGGTAATTTCTTTTCTTTTTTTATTTTTGATATTTTTTCATTGAC
>JAZLLL010000152.1:0-7877 GCA_045598125.1 Methanobrevibacter sp.
TATTAGGAAATCAGAAAAAAACTAATGAAATTATGAATAAAGTAACACACAATAATACTTAAGGATTTAAAAGAAATGAATCTTCTTTAGCTCAATTTAATTTTTTTATTTTTTAAAATATTTAATAACAATAGTTATATAAAATTAATAAAAAATAAAAAGAATATGGAAAATTAATCATCCATATTTTCAAATCTAGGTTCTAATTTAGACATTACACCAGGTAAAGAAGTATATTCCATTTCTTCACTAGGTAATCTATGTGGTTCGAAAGGACCATGTCTTCTAATATAACTAGCTGCTTGAGATGCTAATTTTCTAGTTTCATCATATGCAGGATCATCAAAAATATCAACAGGACCAATTAATTTAGCATCAGATACTTGGAAACCTAAACCAATTACTCTTGCAGGACCATCGAATCTTACAGGATTTGCATATTCTTCAGAAACAGGCATTAAAGGACCGTTGTGAGAACCTCTCATCCATCCACTTACCATATGTGGGAAAGCAAATGCTTCATTACATTCACCTGCAGATGGGAATCCAGATTGAGCACGTACAATAGCTGCAGGATCATCTTTACCAACATATTCACCAGCCATTAAGTTTAATCTTTCAGTACTTACAGTAGCTGCAATGTCTCCATCTTTAGTATAAACATTTTTAATTACATATCTTCCAGTAGAACCAATTAATGCAAGTAAATCATATAATTCTTCAGGACAACTTAACATAACTTTTTTGTTTTCAATTACATCATAAACTTCAAAGTCAAAACCATCATGCATTTTAGGATCAATAACAAGACCAGCAGTATTAAATGGATCAGCAAACATTTTATAAATAGGTAAGTTAAATGCACCAGGTTCAGTTTTATCACAACAGTAAACAATTACCGGATTACTTGGTCTTTCTTCAAATTCCATCTCAGCAATACCTGGACCCATACCTTTAATATTACCTGAAAAAGTATCAGACAATAAATCTTGACCTGCACCATATAATTTTAAATCACGAGCAATTTCAGTAGCTTGGAAAAATGCATCATAAGCTACTTTATGAACTTCTTCATTTAATTCTCCTTTAGTATGAGTCATGATTAAATCAATATCATCCCCACAACGAGAAATATAATAATCTTCAATAATTCCAGATTCTAAAGCATTTTCTAATACTTCATCACATTTTTCTAATAATACAGGATGAGAAACACAATGTCCAGCAACACTTCCAATATCCGCTTTAATTACACTAACAGTAGTTTTCAAATAAAACACCTCAATAATCAAAATAAGGATTTAAACCCATTATTTTTATATAAGTTCTTTATTCAAATAAGAATTTAAAATAAAAATATAATCATAAAATATATACAAATCATAATTAGTAAATTTAAATTAAATTCACTATTTAATAAACATTAATATTTTTGTTTACTATTATATATAATTATTATGTTTTAAATAATAGTGAGATAATACTAAAAACCAAAACATAAACATTAAATAAAAAAATTAAAAAAATAATAAGAAAATATTTATAAAATAACCACAAAGAATAAAAGATAAAAAATAGTAGAATCACCATTCAATAGAAAAGAATACTTTTTCAATTTCTTCTTCTTGATTCATTGAATCTTGAGCATCATGAAGTGCATTTAAATCTGCTTTTGTCTCAGGATAACGAGGAACTGCAGAACATCCCCCATCATCTCTTTTAGAAATTTCAAAAGTTCCAATCTCTTCAGCCATTCTTGTAATTTCAACTTTATCCAGACCGATAACAGGAGATAAAATAGGGATATCAACACCTTCACGAGTTGCTAAAATATTATCAAGCGTTTGAGAAGCCACTTGACCTACACTACTTCCATCAATAATAGCAGAAGCATGCATATCTTTAGCTAATTTTGCAGCTATTTTATACATTCCCGATTTACAAAGAACACAAGTCATCTTTTCAGGAGCCTTTTCTTTTGCTTTTGTAAGATAATCTCCATATTTAACAATTCTTTTTCTAACAGGAGCTCCACTACCATAAACATTCAAAGCATCTACTAAATCATCATAGTTCTTACGAGCTTCAGGAGTAGTGAATGGAGCACCATCAAAGTGAAGTGCTATAACTTGACATCCTCTTTTCATCATCATATAAGTAGCAACAGGAGAATCAATACCACTTGATAAAAGAGATATAACTTTTCCTTGAGTTCCAAGAGGTAAACCTCCAGGACCTTGTATTATTTCATGATAAATATAAGCATCATTATCTCTAATTTCAAGATAAATAGTAAGATTAGGGTTTGTTAAATCAACAGGAGAATTAAACTTACGAACAATAACTGATCCAGCAAATGCAGCCATTTCTTGAGATGAAAATTCATGACTCCCTACTCTCCTACAACTTATTGCAAATGAAGTGTTTTCATCAAGCAAACCTTTATCTGCAAGTTTATCTGCATAAATATCTAACTTATTTTCAATATCTTCAAATGTTGCATAGGTAGATATAGCTGGAGAATAAGAAACAATCCCAAAAATTTTATTAAGCTTATCCAATGCATCATCAAAATTTTGAGGAAAAATAAAAATTCTCGCTTGATTAATATCTATATCACATTCTATTGATGATTTAATATTTGAGGATAATCTTTTTTCAAATCTTCTTCTGACTTTATTACTTTTAAGAGCCACTTCTCCATAACGAGCAATAATTAAACTATAATCCATAATAACAACCTTTAATGAAATATCTAAAACTATAACTAATTTAAAATAGGATAAATAAATTATTGGACATCTAAAAATAAAAATAAAAATAAATTATTCATTTAATAATTTGAAAGCAAAGTCTAATGCTTCTTCAATTTTATCTATATTTTTACCTGCCCCTTGAGCAAGAGTTGGACGTCCTCCACCCCCACCACCAAGGATTCCTGCAGATTCTCTAATAATATTATTTATTTGAATACCTGCATCAAAAGCTTTTTGAGTTGCAGCACCTAAGATTTTACCATCATTATTTCCCATTAAAACAACATCTGCTTTATCATTATCAGTAAAGTCAGTGGCTATTTTTTGGATTTCTTTAATATCACTATCAATGATTTGTTTTAAGACCCTTAATCCTTTAACATCAATAATTTCATCATCTAAACTTGCAACTTTTAAGTTAGCTATTTCTTTCTGAAGTTTAGCTATTTCATTCTTTTGTGCTTTCCATTCACTAAAGAATCTATCACAAGTTTTCGGTAATTGATCATTAGTAACTTTAAAGACACCTGAACTTTCTCTTAATATATCATTATCATTTTGGATAGAATCAACTGCTGCAAGACCTGCTGAGAAATCAATTCTTTCAACACCATCTTGAACTCTTTCAGTTTTGTTGATTTTAATAGGACCAACTTCACCAGTTCTTGAAAGGTGAGTACCAGCACAAGCTTGAACATCAATTCCAGGGATTTTAACTACACGAATATCTGCACCAGGAACGACTCCTCCTTGGTATAAAGTAAAACCATATTCTTTTTCTGCATCATCACGAGTCATCCATTGAATATCTAATGGAATATTTTGCATAACAAGTTCATTAGCTAATTTCTCGATTTTGTTGATTTCTTCTTGAGTGATACGCTTATAATGAGATAAATCTATACGGGAACGAGCAATACCTTTTTGTGCACCTGCTTGCCAAATATGAGCACCTAAGACTTTTCTTGCAGCTGCAATTACTAAGTGAGTTCCGGTATGGTGTCTTGCTAAAGTAATACGTCTATTCCAATTAATAGCTCCATGAATATCAGTACCAATGAATTTTTTAAGCTCATCAACAGCTTGAGAAGCATCTTCATCTTCACCAAGAGCAACTTGATGTAAAATTACATTATTAATTTTAGAAGCATATTCAATTTCATAGACTTTACCTTCAATAGATATAATACCAATATCTGAAGGTTGACCTCCTCCTTCTGGATAAAATACAGTTTTATCAAAAATTAAATTACAAGTTCCATCTTTTTCTACAACATCTAAAATCTTAGCGTCAAATTCTTTTTGATAAACATCTTTATAGAATAATAAATCAGTTTCAGTTGCATCTACTTCAAATACTTTCTTTTTAGTTTTTTCTTCTTCCGAATGCATATCTGCAACAATAGTGAAGAAATTATCTGGAACTTTTACTTCAAAGTCTTTGTCCCCTGAAGCTAATTCTTCAACAGTTTCAGGAGGCATACCTTGAGCATCATAAAGGTCAATTAAAGTTTCTAAAGGCATAGAAGTTTTTCCTTCTTTTTTAAGACGTTTAATTATTCTTTTAACAGTCTTTTTACCTTTTTCAACAGTTTTAGCATATCTTTCTTCTTCAAGATTAATAATATTCATAATATGATCTTGAGACTCTTTAATTTCAGGATAGAATTTAGTTAGAAAGTCTAATTGGATTTTCATTACATCAGATAATGATTCTTTCATACCTAATTCTTTCATGAAACGAATAGTTCTTCTTAAAACAAGTCTTGCAAGATAACCTTCTTTTACATTTGATGGAATAATACCATCAGCAAACATAAATGCTAAACAACGAGTATGATCTGCAATAATATAAACTGCTTCCATTGGTTCTGCAAAGTCCATAAGTTCTTCTAAAGTAATTTCGAGACTGTTAGCTACTTGTTGACGTAACTCTTTAATATCCCCAATATCTTCAATATCCATCATACCAGCGATTTGAGCATTACGACCAAGAATTTCTTCATTAAGCTCTACACCTGTGATTTCTTTTAATTTTTCAATTACAGGAGCAAAACAAGCATCATAAGCAGTAGGAGTTCCTTGAGAAATCCAAGCTATTCTTTCTAATCCATAACCAGTATCAACTACTTTAATTGGGATTTCTTCTTTATCCCCATTATCTAATGTTTTATATTGCATAAATACAAGAGTAGCTAATTCTACACCCCGAACACAAACTTCATAACAAGGTCCTTCATTACCTCCACCTTTCCACCAGGATTTGATGAAAGTAATTTCTTCAGTATTAATTCCAATATAAGCAAAGAACTCATGACAAAGTCTTATAGTTTCATCTTCCCAATAAATCATATCATCAGGATAATTAATAACAGTGTGTGAACCCATTGTAAAACAGGTCATATGTCTTCCAGTTCTTCCTACATTATCTACATCATTTAAACGAATAGAAGGTTGTTCAATTTCAAGAGGATTAGCTGGAGGTTTAACTAAACCAGAGGTTACCCATGGTTGGAAACAAAAGATTGAAGCACCTACTAAAAATACATCATCTCTCCAACGTTTTGCTAAAATAGGATAACGTGCAATATGTTCATGACCTTCTTTAGCTAAAAATTCTCTAAAAGTTTGTTGAATTTCGTATAAATCATAAGGTTTATCTGTTGCAGGGTTTCCAATAAATCCATACTCATCACAAGGAGCATCCCCACAAGTATCACGGCCAACTTGAGAATAAAATACATTTCCACAAGTTTGACATGTTTGTTCTTTATATCCAAGGTCTTCAAATATTTTAAGCATAATATCGCCTAAGTTAATTATTAATAAATAATTTTAAACATTATTAATTTATTAAATTAATTTAAATTAATTATTAAATTAGAATAATTTAATTAATATTATAATTTAATTTATGTTATTTAATATATTTAAAAATATTTAAAAATTTCAAATATATAATAAATTTAATAAAAAAAGTTTAGTTAATGAAATAAAATTAAAAAAATGATTTTAAAAAAATTAATGAAATAAAACTAAAAAAGTAAAAATAATACCAATTAATGTAATAGCTAATTGAATATAAGCATGTTTTCTAAGTGATGGATCTTTACTATTTAACATAAAGCCAGGGAAAAATAATCCGAAAAATCCGAAAAATCCGAAACCACCAAATAATAATGAAATTAATAAAGTCCCCCAACCAAAAAGAATAGCTATTATATAACCAATAACGATTAATTTTTTCTTATCTATAACATTATCATTTAAACCAAAACTATTATTTTGATTAACATAAGTTGTCTGAAATTGATTTTTTTCATTAAAATTAGAATAGTTTAATGGACAACCACATTCATGACAATATTTATAGGTATTTGGATTTTCACACCCACAATAATAACACTTCATTTTAATCACATTATTAAGTATGATTAATTTAATATAATAATTTTAATAATTTATGTTAATAACTTTAATAATTAATGTTAATAATCTTAATGTGATTTATTTATTAAAATTTTTAAAATAATAAAAAATAGTTAAAAAGTAATACTAAAAGTTTGAAAAAAAGAAAATAAAGGATAGAAAAGAATCTATCCGAATAAAGCACCTAAACCAGCAGCAGCTGCTTCTTCAGTTGCTCCATCGTCTTCTTCTTCCTCTTCTTCCTCTTCTTCTTCAGCTGCTACATTAGCTACAGGAGCTGCTGCAGGAGCTGCAGCCATAGCAGTAGTTTCCATAGCTTCTTCAATATCAACATCTTCTAAAGCTGCTATTAAAGCTTTTACTCTGGATTCATCTACATCAGCACCAGCTGCTTCTAAAATTTTAGTTACATTTTCTTCATTAATATCTTGTTCAGTGGTGTGCAAAATCATTGCCGCATATATATATTCCATGTTATCACCGTTTATTTTATAAATAAATTTATTTTCTTTTTTAAAAGTTAAATGCAAATGCATTTTGTGTTTAACTATTAAAACACTAGGTGTTTAATAAAACAATAAAGTATAAAGTTTAAATTTTAAAACTAACCGAATAAGGCACCTAACCCTATTGCAGCATTTTCTTCAGAATTATCTTCCTCTTCTTCCTCTTCTTCAACAGCAGTTTCTTCTTCATCAACAGCTACAGGAGCCGCTACCGCAACATTAGCTAATTTATCAGATAATTCATCATCTAAAGCATCAGCAGAAACTTCACCAGCTAAAGATAACATTTTAGCATTAGCTAAAGCAATTAACATATCAGAAGTTTTAGAGTTCATGATTGCTGCTTCAATACCAACATTAAATGCTTTGGAATGAGCAGAACCGATAATTGCAGAAATAGTTTCATCAGTTGGGAATGCTGTAAATACAGACAAATTAAATGCTTTAGTGAATGCATTTTGAATATCTGCAAGAGTTTCTTCCTCATCAATAGCTAATACATCTGCTTTAAAGATAGCTCCATCTTCATAAACAGCTTTAAGATCCATACCTACTTCCATAGGTTTGATATCCATTCTTGTTAAAGTAGCAGCTACTGCTTTAGAAACCTCTTCACCAGCTTCTACAACAACAGTATCTTTAGAAACTACAATTTTACCTTTGTCGATTTTTGCAGGTACACCTATTTGTTGTAATTCACCGAGGAATGGACCTGGTGGAAAACCAGTATCTCCCGCAGGTACAATAATATCATCAGAAGCAATAGATCCTGCTTTAGCAGGAGCTGCAGTTTTACTATCTTCTAATATTTTGTACAATCTGAAAGGATTCATGTCGGTACATACAAGTGCAGGTTGACCTTCCATATAATCTGAAAGCCCAATAATATCAGCTTTCTCATCATTACAATCTTCTAAAGCTAAATTCATAAGGTTAATTTTAGATAATCTAATATTTGCTTTACCTTTGAGACTTCTTCTCATTTCTTGAAGTTGTTTTGCTGGAATGTTTAATAAATTAACAATACCTACAACTTCAGATTCAGCAATTAAACCTTTAAGTTCTTTAACTTCATCCTTTTTCCATTCAGCAATGTGAGCCATCTTAAATCACCCTCACTACTGAACCCATAGTTGCTTTAATATACATGGATTTTATTTGGTTTCTTCCTTTTTCTAAATTGCGG
>JAZLLL010000153.1:0-4815 GCA_045598125.1 Methanobrevibacter sp.
ACTTGATTATGGAAAAAGAAATGATGAAATAATAAGAGCCTTTTCTAAATTAGATGATAAAAAAACTAATTTATATATTATTGGTGATGGATTAGAAATGAATAATTTGAATAATCTTATTAATTCACTTGATTTAAATGATAGAGTTTTTTTAACAGGATATAAAAATAAAAAAGAAATAGAAGAATATATGCTTAATTCATGTTTGTTTTTAATGGCATCAGTTACAGAGGGACTTCCGATGGTTTTATTAGAAGCTATGAGTTATGGAATACCTTGTATAGCTTATGAAACTGCTAGTGGTACGAATGATATTATTAAGAATAATAAAAACGGTTATGTTATAAAAAAAAGAAATGAAAAAGAATATATTAATAAAATTGAAAAAATATTGTCTGATAAAAAAATAATAAAATCTTTTAGTACTAATGCTATTGAGACATCGAAACAATTTTATAAAGATGAGGTACTTAAAAGATGGTATAAAATTCTTAAATAAAATATAGATTTCATCTATATTTTTTTATTTTGAAAAAAAGATTTTGAATTTTTTAAAAAATATGATACAATTATCTCTGTTCGCAAAAAAAGGAAGTGTTAAAATGAAAAAGACAAAAATAATTTGTAGTATTGGACCAGCAAGTACTGATCCTGAAATAATGTCAAAAATGGTAATGAACGGTATGAATGTAGCTCGTATTAATTTTTCACATGCTACATTAGAGGAAAAACAAAATGTAGTTGCATCTGTTAAAAAAGTAAGAGAAATGACAAAACAAAATGTAGCTATTCTTTATGATACTAAAGGTCCTGAATTTAGAAATGGTATGTTAGAAAATGATTCAATTACTTTAGTAGATGGTAATATAATAAGAGTAGTTAAAGAAAATGTATTAGGAAATGAAGAAAGATTTTCAGTTAATCATCCTCAAGCTATCGATTCACTTGAAGTTGGAAATGTTATTTTATTAGAAAACGGATTAATGAGTATTGAAGTTATCTCTAAAGAAGAAGATGGAGTAACTTGTAAAATAGTTAATGGTGGAGTTTTAGGAAATAAAAAAAGTTTAAGTGTTCCTGGAGTTAAACTAGATATTCCATTTATCTCTGAACAAGATAGAGAAGATATTATCTATGCTTGTGAACATGAAGGTGATTATTTAGCTTTATCATTTGTTTCAACTAAGGAAGATGTACTAGAAGCTAAAAAAATAATTGATAGTTGTAATAGTGATATTAAAATTATTTCAAAAATTGAAAGTACTACAGGAATTGACAATATTAAAGAAATCGTAGAAATATCTGATGGAGTTATGGTTGCTCGTGGAGATTTAGGTGTTGAAGCTCCTATGGAAGAAATACCATTCTTACAAAAACTTATAATTAATGAAGCAAGAAAACAAGGTAAAATTGCTATAGTAGCAACTGAAATGCTTGAGTCTATGAAAAAGAATTCTAGACCAACAAGAGCAGAAGTATCTGATATTGCTAATGCAGTATTAAACGGAACAGATGCAGTTATGTTAAGTGGAGAAACTACAACTGGTAAATTCCCAGCTGAAACAGTTAAATTCATGGCTGATATTTGTGAAAAAGCTGAAGCTCATTTAGATAATAGTATTAATCCAAAACATGTATCAAAAGATATAGCTGGAGCAATAGCTACAAGTGTTGTTGAAACAGCATCAATCTTAGATGCTAAATTAATCGTATCTGCAACAATTAGTGGTATAAGTGCTAAATTAATTAGTAACTTAAGACCAAATTGTCCAATCCTAGCAACTTGTACAGAAGAACAAGTAGCTCGTCATTTAGCCCTAAACTTTGGTGTATACCCAGTACTTACAAGTGAATATACATCAACTGATGAAATAATTGAAGATTCAACAATTAAAGCGAAGGAATTTACTGATATTAACACAAATGATGTAATTATTGTTTCAGGTGGATTCCCAACTAAAGAAGATAAAAAATATACAAATTTTATGAAAATAGAAAAAATGTAAGACATAGAAATATGTCTTTTTTTGTAACTTAATCATATATTTTACTAGAGGTGAGTTATGAAAAAGTTATTAGTTATTTTAACTTTAATATCATTTGTTATTATAAAACCAGTATTTGCTGAAGAAGTATCATTAGCTAAAAATGCTAAAAGTGGCATCTTATTAGAAACAAGTACTGGAAAAATTATTTTTGAAAAAAATAGTCATGATAAATTACCCCCTGCTTCTATGACTAAAATGATGAGTATGCTACTTATAGTTGAAAGTATAGAAAAAGGTGTAATAGGTTGGGATGATGTTGTCACGGTATCTGAAAATGCTTCTAAAATGGGTGGTTCACAAATTCTTTTAGAAGTAGGTGAAGAAATGAGCGTAAAAGATTTATTTAAAGGAATTGCTGTTGCAAGTGGTAATGATGCAGTAGTAGCTATGGCTGAGAAGATCGCCGGTTCTGAAGATGAATTTGTAAAAATGATGAATAAAAGAGCAAATGAATTAGGATTATCCGATACTAATTTTGCAAATCCTCATGGCCTTGAAGATTCAAATCATTATTCATCGGCTTACGATATGGCTATGATAGCAAAAGAACTTGTAAAACATAAAGAAGTATTAAAATATACATCTATATATGAGGATTATCTAAGAGAAGGTACTGATAAAAAACTATGGCTTGTTAATACTAATAAACTTGTTAGATTTTATAAAGGTGTAGATGGACTTAAGACTGGTTTTACCAATCAAGCGGGTTACTGTCTTACAGCAACAGCTGATAAAGGATTTAGAGTAATTGCAGTAGTTATGGGTGAAGAAACAAGCCAAGAAAGAAATAAAGAAGTAACAGAAATGCTTGATTATGTATATGCTCAATATAGTTTGAATCTAATATTAGACGATAATGAAGTATTAGGAAAACAACAAATAGAAAAAGGTACTAAAAGATATGTTGATATAAAACCCAAAGAAGATGTTTCAACACTTAATAAAAAACTAGAAGCAAAAAAAGAATATAGTTATGATATAAAAGTTGACAAGTTAGTAGCACCAATAAATGTTGGAGATAAGATTGGAACATTATATTTAAAAGAAAACGGAAATATAATAAAAGAAATAGATTTAACGGTGACTGAAGATGTAAAAAAAGCTAATCTAATTCAATTATATTTAAGATATTTGAAAGAAATATTTATTTTTTAAACACATTTTTAAAGTGATAAAGTAAATGTAGACAGTCAAAAAGGACACAGTCTACATTTTTTTGTGCGATAATATTCATAAGGAGGAATTAAAAATGAAAAAATATAATATGAAAATGCCAGAAGAAAAAGAAAAAATAGTTAAAAGATATTTAACTGGTGAATCTGCAATAAAATTAGCTGATGAATATGAAATTGATAGAGGCCGAATTTATAAGTGGGTAAAAAAATATCAAGACAATGGAATTAACGGTTTGAATTCAAATACAGGAAAACATAAAGTGACATCTAAAAATATGGGGATACATTTAAGAAAACCTAAAAATAAAATTGAAGAACTAGAATTAGAAATAATGAAGAAAGATATAGAGATTGCTCGATTAAAAAAAGGTTACAACGTGAAAGGAGTTGGTCAAGAAAAGGAATTCGTTACTATATTAGGCAAGAATACAAAATAATTGATGAATATAAAAATAAATATTCAATCAAATCATTATGCGAATATATGTCAGTAAGTCGTTCAGGTTATTACAAGTGGAAATATAGACAAGAACATCCAACAATAAAGATGTTATCAAGGCAGTCAGATATTGAATTAATTACTAAAATACATAATAAGCACAAAGCACATGGATATAGATGGAGTAATGCTTATGCCAGACAAAAATATGGAATTGTATGGTCTGATCATCATGTTCATTTATGCTGTAAATATGCAAATATTAAATAACAAGGAAAACATTACAGGTGGAAAAAGCCTGATGATGAACATGAAAAATTTAATAATTTAGTTTGGAATGGATGGAAATATTTATCAAGACCTTTTGAAGTAATTGTTTCTGATATGACAGCTTTTAAAGTTAAAGGAACATATTATGAATTAACTATGTATTTTGATGCATGGAATAAAGAAATAATTGGATATGGTTTAGTATCTCGTAAAGGAGATGTTAGATCTTATTATGATGGCTTAAATCAAGTTTTGGACAAAATAAAAGAAGAACAAATAGAAGAACCAATCATTTTACACACCGATCAAGGTTCTGTTTATTCTTCTTATACTTATAACAATCTTCTTAAAGAATTTAATATTCAACGTTCAATGAGTCGAGCTGGAACACCAACAGATAATCCAGTAAATGAATCATTGAATGGTTGGATCAAAGAAGAATTGTTTATTGATTTTGATTTAAAACATTCTGAAGATGTTCCAAATCTAATAAAATTATACATTGATTATTATAATAATGAAAGACCTAGTTATTCTTTAAATTATAAAACCCCAATTCAATATAAAATTGAATCAGGGTTTTAATGTTTCTTTTTTAACTGTCTACTTTTTATTGACTAGTTTACTACAGTGTTCTTTTTTTATATTGTATTTATAAAGTTTTGTTTTTCAATGTTATAACTTTGAATTAAATTAATATTCATATTATTTAGTGTTTCATTAAATTCTTCATTTAATATTTCCATAATAATTCTCCCTTCATACAAATTAATTATATGTTATGTAAAGTTACAAGTAAGTTACAAAAATAAAAAAAACACAAAATAAACTAGTCAATAAAAAGTAGACAGTTAAAAAAGAAACATTAAAACCCTGATTCAAT
>JAZLLL010000154.1:0-2902 GCA_045598125.1 Methanobrevibacter sp.
AAATAAACTAATTAATAAATAGATATCTAAAAAGCTAAAAAATAGTAATAAAAAAAATTATTAAATAAAAAAAAACTTAACAAATAAAAAAAAGTAATCTAAAAATTATTAAATAAATACAAAAATAAAGAGTACTAAAAAAATGAAAAAATAATCCAATTATTTTTTATTAATAATTTCACTATCTTTTTTATTTAAATCCTTTAAATCTTCTATAGAACATGTAAATCTACAATTAGGAAATCCAGAACAGCCCACAAATTCACCATATCTCCCAGAACGTTTTAAGAGATCCTTACCACATTCAGGACATTCACCAACAACTTCTGGGGCTTGTCTTCTACTAATATTTTTACCACAATTAGGATCAAGACATGCTTGTTGTCTTGGTTTACCAAAAGAAATCATTGGAAGACCACATGTTGGACATTTCTTCTTTAAAATATTAGCCCCTTTAGGAAGAGAATAAATTGTTCTACAATTAGGGAAATTAGAACAACCTACGAAGTAACCTTTAGTTTTTTTAGATTCTCTTTTAATCAATTTCCCCCCACATGCACAATCCCCAATAACAGAAGTTTCTTCATAAGAACCAAATATTTTAGAACCTATTGCCTTTTCATTTTTTTCAATATCTCCAAGAATAAGACGAACTTCCTTTTCACCATTAGCAATAATTTGATCCTTAGTTACTTCATTAGTAGAAATAGACTCAATTTCTCTCTCAAGATCTCTTGTTAATTTTTCACTTGTAATATTTTTACAATATTCTTTAAGAGTATCAATAATATCTTCACCCAATTTATTAACTTCAATTTTTTGTTTACCTGTAATATATTTACGATCATATAATTTAGCTATTATATCTGCACGAGTAGCTTTAGTACCTAATTCTCTTTTTTCTAGTTCTTTAATAAGAGATGCTTCATTATATCTAGCAGGAGGTTTAGTTTCCTTTTCTTCAGATAAAATTTCATGAATTTTAAGAGAATCTCCTTTTTTAATTGGAGGAAACTCATCATTTTCTACTTTTCTAAATTGTTTATAATGTTCTAACCATCCCATATAAGAAACTCTTTTTCGTTTAAACTCAAATTCTTCATCAGAAACATTTAAATTTGATTTCATAGTTTCTAATTTGGAATTCTCACCAAAACAACTAATAAATCTATAAACAATTAATTCATAAATTTTTTGTTCATCAGAATTTAAATTAGAAGGTAATACTCCAGTTGGGTGAATAGCTGGGTGAGCAGCATCTTCTTTTTTACCTTCATTTGGTTTTAATTTAGATGGAAGAGTAACAATGTGTTTTTTAAATTCTGGATCTTGAGACAAAGATAATAATATATTTTTAAGATTTAAAGATTCTGGAAGTTTTTGAGAAGATGTACGAGGATAAGAAGTATACCCTCCAGTATATAAATTTTGAGCTGCTATTTGAGTTCTTTTAGGAGAAAATCCAAAAACAGTATGTGCTTCTGCTTGAAGACCACCTAAATTAAATGGTATTGGAGGTTTTCTTGTAGTTTCTGTAACTTTAACATCAGTTACACTAGCATCAGCCCCCTGACAATTTTTAAAAATAGATTCTGCATGAGCTTTATCAAATATTTTTCCTTCAGTATGGTCTGCAACAATATCATAATCAGATTTAGCCTTAATCATCCAATAAGGTTCTGGAACAAAAGCACTGATTTCTTTTTCTCTATCAACTAAAATAGATAATGCTGGAGTTTGAACACGACCTGCAGATAAACTAATTCTTCTCCCATTAGATCTTTTAACTGCATTCATTAATGCAGAGGAAATATTAATACCAAAATAATAATCTAAAACATGACGTGCAATACCACTATCAACTTGACCCATATCAATATCAATCATATTATCATATGCATTTTTAATATCTGTTTTAGTTAAAGTTGAAAATTTCATTCGTTTAGCCTTAAATTCTGCATTATTACCACAAGCATATTTTAAAGCATGATATCCAATTAAAGTTCCTTCAATATCATAATCGCAAGCATGAACAAATTTATCTGCACCTTTAGAGAGTTTTTTAATTGCATTAATATACTCCCTAACATATGCATTATTTTTATTAATTTCATTTAAAGGAAACCAATCAATATCAAATCTAAACTTTGCATATTTATCTAAAGAAGATAAACCATACAAATGTCCTACTGCGGATAAAACAGTAGTTCTTTTACCATTTTCTTCAAATTCCCAATAACTTACTCTACGACTATACTTCTTCTTTTGAACTTTAGAAGATAAAGCCTTAGCTATTTTTTCTGCAGATTTTGGTTTTTCTGATATAATAACTTCATGCATGCAAATCACTTAAAATAAAAATTAAATTAAAAATAAAGTTACAAGTAAAAAAAAAATTACAAGTAAAAATAAGATATAATCAATAAGTTATTTAATGTTTTCGATTATTAATACAAATAAAATTTTATAGAATTGTATTAATTTTATATTATTAAATTAATACCCTCCTACCTTAACCATTCCTAAATTTAAAGAATCTCTTTAGATTTTCTAGAAGTTAAATCTTTTTGATAAAATCCATAGAAATTAGAACAATATCCACACATTGGAAATTCACCATAATGATAATGGGCACCTTCTTCTTTATTCATATCAAACTTTTTACCACAAGTATAACAAATTTCAATCTTTTTTTCATTTTCAACTTCTGATTTAAATTCATTTTCTTTAGTATTTATATTATCTTTATCCATATTATCCCTCAATAGATATTTTATTAAAAAAAGTATTATAAATATTTAATTATTTAATATAATAAAAAATAGTAGAAATAATTAAAAATAGTATATTCTAAAATTTAACTTATTTTAATATAGAATAGTACAAACAATTAAAATTAAAG
>JAZLLL010000155.1:0-3517 GCA_045598125.1 Methanobrevibacter sp.
TAAGTAATTTAGAAATATCGGAGGGAATTTTAAATATCTTTTCAAAACATTCTAAAGCAGGAATTATTATTATAAAATTGAATTTGGACTTTTATATTGCTTTAAAAAAACTTTAAATCAATTAATTCATTCTTTTAATGAGTATAATGGGTTGATATATATAATAATGCATCATATCATTTAAAATCATTTTTAATTGGATTTTCTAAAATTATCTCTGTTCATGAATCTATAGGAACATGCCAATCTATATTTTTCATTGAGTTAGATGGTTTTAGATTAAATTGGTGTGTTAATTTAAATTTGATTAGTAGGTATTTTAGGTTCTGGTTTTGAAGGAATATTTTAGGAGTTATTTTAATTTTTTGTATAATTAAGGAGACTTTTTATGTCAATATCAAATGATTTAGAGAAATTTTTATTAAAACAGGGTGCTTTAAGAGTAGGTTTTGGAGATATTTCAGATATTACTCCAAAATCATCTTTAAATTCAGGTATTGTTTTTTATCTTTCTTTCCATCCTGAAACTATTAAATCTATTAAAAAAGCACCTACTGAAGAATATTTGGATGAATTTAATAGATTAAATAATAAACTTGATGAAATAGCTATTAAATGTGAAGAATTTCTTATTGAACAAGGTTTTAAGGCTTATGCTCAAACAACAAGTAGGGTTAAAAAGAATATAGATGATAATGTCTCTTATTTACCTCATAAAACAGTAGCTACTCGTGCAGGATTAGGATGGATTGGTAAATCAGCACTTTTTGTAACTAATGAATATGGTTCAGCTATTCGTCTTTCATCTGTTTTAACTAATGCTAAATTTGATTATGGGGATCCTATTAATGCTTCATTATGTCGTATGTGTACTATATGTCGTAATGAGTGTCCTGCAGGTGCGATAACAGGGATAGAATGGAATTATAAATTGAATAGGGATGATTTTTTTAATTATAAAAAATGTGAAAAGAAAGTTAGAAAAATCTCTAAGAAAAAACTAAAATCAGATTTAACGCTTTGTGGTAAATGTATTTATGTTTGTCCATATACTCAAAAATATATTAATAAATAGTTTAAAAGTTAAATAAAAATTTATTAAAAAAAGAAAGGTAACTAAATTTTATATAAATTCAATTTTTAAGGTAGAATTTTAGAATTTAATTATATAAAATTAGTTTTTAAAGTAAAAATAGATAAATTGAATTATAAAAATTCAATTTCGAATGCAATAACTGGATATTCTAATTCAAAATTACTAATTACTTTTGGAGATATTTCTCCAAATACTCCAGTTATTTTTCCAGCTTTAGATTCACCATCGACATTAGCTACTCTTCCTTGTATATAACTTGGATTTTCAGATGAAGATATTTTCATACTATATCCAAGATTTCCAAGAATACTTGCCATTGTTGATTTTATTTCAGTGAAGTTAGCTGTTGAATGACAAATAATTCCTGCTAATTTTTTAACAGTTCTAGTTCTATTGAATTTAGAATCATCCATATATAAAACATCTCCAATTTCAAATATTTTCTGTGGGAGATCTTCGTGTTTGTTATCTTCTAAAAATTCCATTAAACTATTAAGTAAGCTAGTTCTTATCATTGTTCCGCTAACTGTAATTGGTCTAGCTACTTGAACATGTTCTTTTTCTTCTTGATTCATTTTTTCATAATGGTTTGTTTCACTTGTTAACATTAAACTCATTATTTCTTGGAATCCAAGACCAACCATCATTTCTCTTATAGTTTTTTCTCCTTTGAACCAGTTATGTTCATAAGCTACTGTGGATATATCTGGTAATTTAGCTTCTACAGCATTAATATGATATTGAATAGCTATATTTTCAACAATATCTACTTCATGTAAAATATCTATTCTATATGATGGGATAATAACTTCTAATTCATTATTATTTAATATATTTGCATCCATTCTAGCTTTAGAAAGTAATTCTTTTATATCTTCAGCATTTAAATTAGTTCCACCAATTAATTCATTAGCTACATCTACATGGACATTTTTAACTTTTGGGGTTAAATTTGGAGTTACTATAGTTTTATCCTCATATTCGACTTCCATAGTTTTTATTCTTCCTCCAACTTCTGCAAATGAAGAACAAATGATATTTAAACATTGATTTACTGCTTTTTCATCAGTTCCAGTTACATCCACAATGATGTTTTTTGTATCTTCTGAAAGTTTTGTTAATTCTCCATTTATTATTGGAGGCATAGATAATATTTGATTATCTTTGTCACGAATAAGAGGGTATTTATCAAATTCTTCAATTAAGTGAGCATATTTTGACCCCTTATCATGTTCGGTTAATATTTCTTCAGGTGTCATTTCATTTTCCATCTCAAGAGGAATGAAACTATTTTCATCTTTTGGAGTAGCTATATAATTATAAGGAGCATTAATTACATCAGCATTATGAATTCCAATAGCTACTTTTTTACGGTCTCTTCCAATTACCCAATGTAAATTTTCTTGAAAGTCCATAATATATTTAATTTTATCTCCAGTAAAATCAACATTTTCAATTTTAGCAAATCCAATATAAGGCCTTATTTCTGCAACTTCTTTACTTACAGTTACTTTTTCACCAGATTCTTCGATTTTATATTCTGGAAGTCCAGTTTCTTGACCTAAAAATCCTTTAAAAGATCTTGCTACTCCTTCAATAGATAAATTGTCTGGACGATTTGGGAAGAATTCTACTTTAATTTCTTCATCATCAAAATCTTCAATATCACTTGCCATCATTGGTATGGTGTTGATAAGTTCATCTTTTTCAAGATTAATTCCTAAATCTTTTAAATCTTGATATTTGAATGTAATTACAGGCATTTAGTATCTCCTTTTCCTAAATTGTATGATTAAATTAATAATTTAATATTATTATTAAAATTAATTTTTTATTTAGTTTGTTAATTTATTAATATGAGTTATTGATTTAAGTTGTTTAAGTTGTTTTTTAGATTATTATAATGGAATAGTTATAATCCAAATAATGCTATAAAGAATAAAGATTCTATAACAAAATGTAGTGATCTATGAGGTAACCATTTCATATGACGTATAGCTAATGAATGACTTACATCTAATAGGAAATGTATTAATGCTGCTAAAAATCCTATTTTAAGTGAGAAAAACACTATAGATAATATAACAAAATGGAAACATCCTTCTAGAATTTCATGTACAACCCATGTTTGCAAAATAGAGTTTAATGATGTTTTAAGTAATCCTCCCATGAATATTACATAAAAATCTTTTATGATATTCCATACTAGATTACTATGGATAGTATCACTTATTGCAAGAATAATAGCCACATAAAACCATAATAATTGCATTTTATCACCTTTTTTATTAATTGATGGTTATTTGTATAATTTTATTCCAATACAAATTATTTTGTTTATATAATTCATAATTCATTAATAATTATATACTATATTTTTTTTGTTTATTATTTATTAAATATTTATTGTTTTAATATTTT
>JAZLLL010000156.1:0-10889 GCA_045598125.1 Methanobrevibacter sp.
AATATGGAAAAAATTAATAAACTAATAAAAGAATTTCTAGATAAAAATTATTAATAATTAAATAAAATCTAGAAAAACAAAAATTCAAAAGCTAAAAAAATAAACAACTAAAAAAAACTAATAAAAACAGCTAACTAAAAAACTAAGAAATTTTTAAAGATAAAATCACTGATTTTTATCTATAAGTTTATAATATTCTCCATCCATTTTACGAATATATTTAAGTAATCCTTTATTTTCTAAAGATAGAATAATATGATACATCCTAAAATCAGATAATTTTAATTCACCATATAATAAATTACCTTCTAACTTATATTTAGAAATCATATTATTTTCATCAACTGAATTTTTAATAATTTCATAGGATTTTTTCTCTTTTAAATCAAGCTCTGCAGAGATTACATCTTTTTGAGATTCAACTGTATTAAATTCTGAATCAACTTTAAGTAATTTAACACGACCTTTCTGATAATCAACAATATTTTTACTAGCTAACATTTTTAAAATATCATTTAAATCATGCTCATAAATTCCTGTCTCTTTTCTTAAAATGGAAAGAGGAACACCATCTTCATAATCATTAATAAAAATTTTAATTTGATTTAAAATAATCTCTTCTTTTTTTGTAATAGTTATCATAGGATTACCTTAGTTTTAATAATAGTATTATGTTATATAAAATATTTATATTTTAAGATATATCTCATATTACTTAAATACCAAAAATACATAAAAAACTAAAAAAAATAGCTACTAAAAAAAGAATAAAACTAAATTTTATTTAATTCATCAATTGCCCATTTAACACCAGATCTAACAAAAGCACTTTCATCATCTGCTAATTTTTCAATATCTGATATAACACTTTTATCTTTAAGACTTCCTAAAACCCAAACAGCAGCTCCTCTAACTCTCCAATTATCATTATTTAATATTGATTTTAAAGGTTCAATGGCTTTATTTCCCATTTGAGTTAATGCAGTAGAAGCTTCTTTTCTTACAAGTTTATTTGGATCTTCTAATTTTTCAATTAAAGAATCTATAGCTTTTTCTGCTTTCATCATTCCCAAAATAGATATTACTTCAATCTTAATATTTTTATTTCTATTACTTAAAGCATTAATAAGATGATCAATTGCTTCTTCTCCTTTAAGTTCAAGTAACCCCTTTGCTTCTTCTTTTACAAAATCATCATCATTTTTTAAATCCAATATAAGCTCTTCAATAGATTTTTCCATAATCATACCCACCAAAGTTTTAATTATAATAAATAGTATCTAATTAATAAAACCAACTATAATTTTTTAATTAATATTATATCCTAAAGACATATAAATCTTTCTAATAAATACGAACAAACTATGAAAAAATAATAAATAAAATACAAACAAATCATCAAAAATCAACAATAAAGAACAAAGAATAACTTTAAAAGAGAAAATATAAAAACTATTAAAATAAAAATTAAATAATAATATAAAATAAGTTTAACAATATAAACTAATTTAAATTAAAAAAAAATAAAAAATAAAAGGGTTACAAATAATGATTAAAATTGCAAGAATTGATGGAGATGGAATTGGAAAAGAAGTAACAGAAGCAGGAATTCATATCTTAAATTCAGTTGATTTAAATTTTGAATTTATATCTGCAGAAGCAGGACGAGAATGTTTTGAAAAAAATGGAACAACAATCCCTGAAGAAACAATAAAAATAGCTAAAAAAGCTAAAGCAACATTATTTGGAGCTACAACCTCAACACCAGGAGAAAAGAGTCCAATAATATCACTTAGACAAGCATTAGATGTTTATGCAAACTTAAGACCTGTAAAATCATTTAAAGGAGTAGATTGTTTATTTAATAATTTAGACTTCCTTATAGTAAGAGAAAATACAGAAGGACTTTATTCAAGAGAAGAATTTGGAGATGATGAAAAGGCAATAGCTAAAAGAACCATTACAAAAAAAGCAAGTAAAAGAATTGCTAAACTTGGATTTGAAAAAGCTATAAAACGAGAAAATGAAAGAAAAAATAAAGAAGATGGAAAACCATTAGTTACTTGTGTACATAAATCTAATGTTCTTAAGAAAACAGATGGATTATTTAAGAATTCATTTTATGAAGTAGCATCAAACTATCCAAATATTAAAAGTAATGATTATTATGTTGATGCAACAGCTATGTACCTCCTTACAAAACCTCAAGAATTTGATGTAATCGTTACAACAAACTTATTTGGAGATATATTATCCGATGCATCAGCAGGACTTGTTGGAGGATTAGGTCTTGCACCATCTGGAAATATTGGAGATGAACATGCTTTATTTGAACCAGTACATGGATCAGCACCAGATATTGCAGGCAAAAATATTGCAAATCCAATAGCTATGACTTTATCTATAGCTATGATGCTTGAATATCTTAATGAAGATTATTTAGGAAATAAACTAAAAATAGCTACTGAAAAAGTATTAAAAAAAGGAAAAGTTCTAACTCCTGATTTAGGTGGAAAGAACAAAACAATGGATGTAGCTAATGAAATTATTAAAGAATTCAATTTATTATATTGAATTACTAACTAAAAGTATTTTATTAAATCAAATTAATAATTATTAAAAATTAGTGATAAAATGTTAAATATTACTACCTTCCTTGATGCAAATGCATGTAGATTAAACAAAGATGTTTTTTATTATCCAAAAGAAGATATTAAATATAACTCATCAGAAATATTATCAATAATATCTGAAATGGGAAGAATTTTAAAAAATAAAAATATTAAAAAAGGAGATCGGATTTTAATATATTTAAATAATTCTCCAGAATATTTATTTTCACTTTTTGCAATTTGGAGAATTGGAGCTATTGCTATTCCAACAAATAGAATATTAACAGAAGAAGAAATTAGATATATGATAACTGATTCTAATGCAAAATTAATTATAACTGATATAAATGCAAAAAATCTTCTTGATAATATATCTATAGATTATTACATTCCTAAAGATTATGATAAATTTAAAGAATCAGAAGTATTAACTGCAGAATTAACAAACTGGGACGATTTATGTCAATTACAATATACTTCTGGGACAACTGGAAAACCTAAAGGAGCTATGTTAACTCATGGAAATTGGTTCACAGCCATTCATAATTCATGTGATGTTCTTACACTTAAAGAAAATGATGTATTTTTAGGAATTTATCCTATGGCTCATGTGGGAATCTCTTGGGCAATTTCTGCACTTAGATCCGGTGCATTATATATAATGATGGATTTTTTTGAAATAAATGAATATTTAAAACTTTGTGATGAAGAAAAAGTTACAGTTTTAACAGGAATGCCTCCAGTAATCCACACCCTCACAAATATTAATGTAAAAGATAAATTAACTACAGTTAGAGAAATAGTAAGTGGAGGAGGACCTCTACATAAAAAAATATGGAAAAAATTTTACGCAAATTATAAAATTCCAATAATCAATGCTTATGGACTTTCAGAAACAATTGTTATTGGAACTGGAACCGTAATTCGTCCAGAAGATTATATTTCTGCAGATCGTTTTGAAAGTGTAGGCCACCCAGTTTGTTTTTCTGAGTTAAAAATAGTTGATATAAATGATTCCAATAAAAAGTTAGATACTTATCAACAAGGAGAAATTGCTTTAAGAGGACCTGCAATAGCTAAAGGTTACTGGAATATGGAAGAAGAAACTAAAGAAGTATTTCTTGAAAATGGATGGTTTTTAACTGGAGATATTGGTTATATTGATGAAGATGGCAGATTATTTATTACAGATAGAAAAAAAGACATGATTGTAATGAGTGGTTGGAAAATCTACCCAACAGAAGTTGAAGAAACATTAATAAAATATGAAAAAGTTGAAGAAATAGCTATATTTAGTCAAAAACATCCCCATAGAGGAGAAATTCCAGTTGCAGCTGTAGTTTGGAAAGATGAAGAAGATAAAGAAGGATTAATTAAGTATGGAAAACAACATTTAGCAAGATATAAAATTCCAAGAGAAATTTATACTTTAGAAGAACTTCCAAGAGTAAATGGTTGGAAATTACTTAGAAGAGAATTAAATAATATGTTTTCTAAATAAAAATTAAAATAAAAAAACAAAAAACAAAAAACAAATAAAAAAAAAAAAATAAAAGAATAGATTTATAAAACTATTCTTTATAAATCATAGTCCCTACTCCCTCAGTAGTAAATATCTCAAGGAGTAACGAATGTTTAACTCTTCCATCAAGAATATGTGCAGATTTTACACCATTATTAATAGCTTCAACACAAGTTTCAATTTTAGGAATCATACCTCCAGTAATAATCCCTTCATCAATAAGGGATGGAACCTCATCAACAGTAATTTTTTGAATTAAAGTTGAAGGATCATTAGCATCCCTCAATACACCAGGAACATCTGTTAAAATAATTAATTTTTCTGCATCAATTTCACTAGCTATTCCTCCAGCAACAGTATCAGCATTAAGATTTAAAGTTTTACTATTCTCAGCAACACCAATTGGAGAAATTACAGGAATATAATCATTTTCAGTTAACATTTCAAGAATATTCGGATTAATTGATTCTATCTCTCCAACTAAACCCAAATCAATTTTTTCAATTTCACCATCATCATTTTCAATCATGTGGATTTTTTTATGAGCTTGAATTAATTTACTATCTTTACCAGATAATCCTACTCCTTTACCATCATAGAAACATAAATTTGAAACAATATCAGTATTAATATTACCAACAAGAACCATTTTCACAATTTCCATAGTTTCTTCATCAGTAACTCTTAATCCTTTAATAAACTTAGGTTCTTTACCTAATTTTTTCATAGAACGAGTAATTTCAGGACCTCCTCCATGAACAACAACAGGTTTCATACCCACATATTTTAAAAGAACAGTATCTCTTGCAGTTGAAGCCATAGCCCCCTCATCAACCATTGCATGGCCACCATATTTAATCATAATCTTTTTATTATGAAATTTTTTAATATAAGGTAATGCATCTACCAAAATATTTACTGTATCCATTTTATCACACAATAAAAGTTAAATTTAATAATTTAAATAATTTAATAATTTTAATAATTAATAACTTTAAATAGAAAATATATATTAAAATAAAATAATACAATAATATTTCATTATAATAAACTCTAATAGAGTAATTTACTAAAATATCATATTAAACTATTAACACTAGAAATTATGTTAATAATCATATATAAAACACACTATAAAATAAGAAAAATAAATAAAAAAAATAGAATAAAAAAAACAGAATATAAAAAAATTAAAAATAAGAAAACAGTTAAACCATGAAAAAATTATTTTTTCCAGGTTTGTTTAACTCCTCTTCCTCTTTTACTACCAGGTTTAGTGTAAGATTTTTTTGCTCTGGTTCTTTTATTAGTACCTTTAACCTTAGCCATTTAAATTTCCTCCTTTTAACTTAATAAAACATAGCTATTGCTACATCATGTAAAATCTAAAATTATAATTTGATAATAAGCTATAATAAAAAATATAGTATAATTTTAAATAAAAAAAGCTTTTATAAAAAAACTTAATTATATTTATATTTTCAAGGTTTATAAATATATCGTATAAATTAGTGAAATTTTAAGATATAAATAAAATTTATTAAATTAAAATAGGAAAATTAAGAATTTTAAAATATTTAATAAAGATAGAATAAAACAAATTATTTTTTAAAAATAAAAACCAAAATATATAAAAATTAAAATAAAAAATATAAAAACATGAATAAAAAAATAATCATTTATATTTCAATCATATTAATATTATTAATTGGATTAAATACCGTGATTGCATCCGATAATAAAAATTTAAGTGAACCCCCTACTAAAAATTGGAAAGAAGTTAATATTGATGGAATATATTTTAAAATTCCTCAAAAATATGCAAATGGAGAATTAATAGGTGATGAGAATAATTATAGTTCATATATGTTAAATACTGTATTTGATTTCTCAATAGCTTCTCTTAATAATAATCGATCCATACAAGATATATATGGCTATGAATCAACAATTGATGAGTTAAATGATATAGAATTAAAAAGAATAGGAAACCATGATACAGTCATTCTACACAGTTATAGATCAGTTTGTGAGCATAATGTAACATATATCTTCTTTGCAATTAAAGATAAAATATTTAGTATTTCTTTTAATGGTAAAAAAATAAATTCGGATATTAAACAAATAATAAAAAACACCCCCAAATCAGAAATTAGTAAAAAGAAATTATACAATATTTTAGATAATGCACAAAAGATTTATATTGAAAGAGAAAATGAATATGAAGAAGTATATGCATTCAATGAAGGATATTCATATGGATTAAAAAAAAGTAAAAACAACAAACCCAACTATGCTGATTATTATATTGCATATAGATTAACAAATTATCTTATGAAATAACGAACTAAATCAACATAAAAAAATAAAAAAAACTAAATAAAACAAAACAGATTATACTAAGTAGTATACTCAGCATTTATTTTAACATAATCATAAGTTAAATCACAACCCCATGCAGTAGCGGTGAAATCTCCTTGATGTAAATTAACAAGAATATTAACTGTTTTTTCTTGCATAATCTTCTCTGCATCAATAAGTGATGGAGTTCCATCAAAAGCTAAAATAGTTCCTTTATCCACGAGGATTGATTTATTACCTTTATCATCAGATACTGAAATAGTAATCTTATTTTGATCCATATCACTGCCAGAGTAACCTACTGCTGCAACAATCCTTCCCCAATTTGGATCTCCTCCAAAAATAGCTGATTTTACAAGAGAAGAAGATATAACAGATTTAGATGCTTTAATTGCATCTTCTTCAGATTTAGCACCTTCAATTTTACATTCAATAAATTTAGTAGCTCCTTCACCATCACGAGCCATCATTTTAGCTAAATTAATACAAACAAAATTTAAAGCTTCCTGAAAATTCTCATCAACAATACCATTTTTAGCTATTTCAACACCAGAATTACCATTAGCCATTAAAATAGCCATATCATTAGTACTTTCATCACCATCAACAACAATCATGTTAAAACTTTTATTAACTGCTATTTTTAAAGAATTATTAATATCTTCAGAATTTATTTTTCCATCAGTAGCTAAAAAGCACAACATAGTCCCCATATTTGGTGCAATCATACCTACACCCTTAGTAATTCCACCAATTGTAACAATTTTTCCATTTTTAAGAGTAACTTTAACAGCAAACTCTTTATGATAAGTATCTGTTGTCATTAAAGATTTAGCAGCTTCACTAGAACTTTCAGGAGAATGATCCAATTTAGATATAGATTCTTCAATAAGAGGCAAAATAGTACCCATAGGCATTTTACGACCAATAACTCCTGTTGATGCAGTAACAATTTCATCAGAGTTAATTCCAGTTAGCTTAGATGCAAAATCAATTGTTTTTTTACAATCATCAATCCCCTCTTCACCAGTAAAACAATTAGCATTACCACTATTAGCAACAATTAAAGAAACTTTACCATTTTTAATCATTTCTTTTGTATGAATAACAGGTGCTGCAACAACTTTATTAGATGTAAATACTCCAGAAGCAGAACTATTTTTAGATTCAATAATTGCAAGACCATATTTTCCTACACGAGAACCTGCAGCTTTTACTCCATCTACAGCACATATTCCTCCATCAATTATTTCAATATTTGAACCCATCATAAAAAAAACCTCTCAAATGTAAAAATTATAAAAAAAGTATTAAAAGTAAATATTAATCATATTCCACAATAGAATAATAATTATAATACAATAGACCAACAACACAACCAAGTATGAATAATCAATTACTATTATTAATGAAATATGATTCATTATATACCTTTAAATTATCATCAACATAATCTCCAGAATCAGAAGAGTTATTTTCAACAGAAACAGATGCATTTTCATAATAAGATACATTATTAGTTACATCTTCATAAGTTATTTCTGAAGAGTTTTTATCTTCAGAACCTACATTAAAATCTAATACTTGACTAACTCCAATAATCACACCAACAATAAATGCAAATATGATAACGATAATTAAAATAGACTTTAAATTATATTTTTTCTGTTGTTTTCTCATTAAATACACCTAATTTTAATAAAATATCCCTAAACAAATCAATAGTTAAAAAAAGGTTTGCTTAAAAATACGATTATAATTATTTATAACAAAAATAATATTTAAATATATGCTTAATAAAATTATTTTTTTAATAAAAAAAGAAAATAAAAAAATAATTAAATTATAATATAATCACTCAAGATATAAACACGAAAATAAATAAAAATTAACTAAATATTGCATAAATAGTAATTATTAATACAACTAAAAATCCATAAATTCCTAAACCAAGAATAGTTAATATATAACATAAAATAAATACTGTTAAAAATACACTCAACATTTTTCCTTTTTTATTAGAGAATAAATCACAAAGTGATCTTAAAAATTCAGAAGGAATAGTATAAGCATATAAACCATTTGCTAAATCAAATACTACTAAAGATAAGGAATTAAAACCATTCATACTTTTTATAATTGTCTCAGCCCTACTTGCTCTTTCACCAGCTTCACGTCTACTTTTACCAATACCAATTTTAACATTAGCCCCATTATTAAGAATAAACCAAGCACAATCTAAACCTGCACGAATAGCTATATCTTTACTTGGAAAACGTGCTATTAAATCATCTCCCCCCTCACGATAGCCTTCAATCTTACCACCACAATCTTCCATAAATGATTTAACACGAGTCATTAAATCAACAAGAGTATCTCTACCATTTTTGGAAATGAATTTAGTAGAATTTACAATATCAATAAAAAGGTAATTCTGATATTCTGGAGCTTTAGAATGACCTATATCAAAAATATCCTCTAAAACTAATGCATATTCTCCACCTAATTTAGTAAAAGCAACCCCAGAAACATCCCCTATTTCTCGGTTAAATTTAATAGATCTTTCAATAGCTGCAGCACCAGTCATTCCAGCAGCTGCTCTAACACCAATTTTATTTTGAAGACCTAAACCTACAAGTTTAATAGCTACTCTAATTGCATCATTTTTAGACATCATTCTTGAGACAAGCTCAGTAGAACTACGTTCAACAATTTCTCCTTTTTCACTAATAATTACCTCAGTAAATTGATTTATTATTCTAGAAGGTTGAGATAGTTCAACATACATATAACGGTCACTACCCATTATAATATTACTAACAAGCGCATATTCTTCAACATTATTTTCAGCAGGAAGTAATTCATAGAAACTATGATGTTCTGGAATATTTTCACGACCTACATCACGAACAAGATTAGTAAAAATACTTTCAGTAGTAATATTAGCTTTATCAATCTCCATAAGCATAGTTTGAGTATAATTAAACATATCCACATACTCATTTTCAAGAGGAGTAGTGGGGAAATATTTAGTACCAATACTTATAATTTCATGTTTAGTAAATGATGAAATTACAGATCTTAACAAACTATGATTAGACATTGTAAACCTCCTTAATAAAATAAATTAAAAAATTAACACAATACATTAAAATGATATAATAAATTAAAAAATTACAATTAAATATAATTAAAAAATTAATATCTAATAATTAATATACAAACAATAATAAATTAATAAGTAACACTGATTAACTAATGGAATTATTAAATAAACATACTAATTATTTTTTAGACTTTTTATCTTTTTTATTATCTTTTTTCTTCTTACTATTTTTTTCTAAGTAAATTTCAAAATCACCAGGTTTCTCAAGTAACATATTAGGTTTAACAGAAACAAATGGAAACTTCCAACAACCTAATCTTCCTGCAATAGTACTTGCAATATTTCTTGAGTTTTTCTTAATAAATTCTTCATCATAAGAGTTAGTCTGAATTTCAATATTAAATGGAGGAATATCTTCCACCTCATCAATTAAAAGAATATGTAAAGAAAAGTATCCTGGTTTAATAAATAAATCATTACGAACAGCAACTAAAGGTTTATGAACTAATTTTAGCCTATCTGCAATAGTTACAGAAATGTTTCCAGCATCTTTAACAGCTGCCTTATAATCTTTAGGATGAACTAATACAAAAATTACATAAGGAGCAGATGTTTCTACATCTTCTACCATTTCCATAACTTTATCAAACATTGGTAATTTTGAAAAAACTCCTTCAATTTTATTACTTACACCATCTTCAGATTCTTTAATCTTAATAATTGCTTGTTTAGCAATATTAAGAGGTGTAAACTCAGTAGTTTCTTTATTTGTATAGACAACCCAACGTTTTCTATCTAATTCAGCTAAAATATCATCACAAACATGTTTTAAAAGATTTTTAATTTTTTTAGGTTTTTTAGATTTACCAATAATTAATTTATCTTCTTTCATAGAAAAGGGAAGTCTCATACTTCTTAAATCAGGGAATTCAGATGCAAAATCTCTAAACTTATCATTAGACAATATTTTAGCATCTTCTTCCTCAGCTAATTCTAAAATATAATGATCAGCAATAGTTCCAACAGGTACTTCATCAATAATTCCATTTTCTACTAACTTAACGAAGTTTTCTTTATCATCTATCGTATGACGTAATGAAGCATCTGCTATTATTAAAAAGTCATGATTATCTTGTTCTAAAGTTCTAACTGCTGCTATAATATTATTTAATTTAGCTTTTGAATCTCCAACTTTTTTATAATGAGCAACATTAGAAGCATCTATAATAACTTTCAAGTTATCACCTATTAAATTTAAAATTTAATAAAATTTTTATAAACATAAAAT
>JAZLLL010000157.1:0-3801 GCA_045598125.1 Methanobrevibacter sp.
TGTTGAATAATCAGACTATTTGTAATGTTTTATATGTTCCTGGTAATGGTAGTTTTGGTGTTGTTAATAATCGTTCTGGTAAGGGTTATGGTAGTATTCAGGAGGCTATTAATGATAATGATACTGTTGCTGGTGATATTATTGTTTTAAGTGAGGGTATTTTTACTGAGAATATTTTTGTTTATAAGAATGTTACTTTGTTTGGTAATGGTACTGTTTATTTGAATCCTTCTGATGATTATTTGCCTACTGTTACTGTGTTTGGTGTTGGTGGTAGTTTTGAGAATTTATGTATTAGTAGTATTGATGATTATTATGCTGTTTCTGTTTATAGTATAGGTGCTAGTTTTAGTAATTGTAATTTTAGTGATTCTTTTGCTGGTATTTATGGTATGGGTTGTGTGAATCTTTCTATTACTAATTGTAGTTTCTCTGATTGTGGTTATGGTATTTATGTTTCTTCTTGTGATAATACTAGTTTAACTAATTCTAGTTTCTTTGGTTGTGATTATGGATTTTATTCTGTTCTTGGTTGTAATACTACTGTTAGTGGTGTTGTGTTTGATGATGAATGGATTGGGGTTTGTTTGACTAATGAAACTGGTGCTTTTATTTTTAATTCTACATTTGATAAAGCATGTCTTGCTTTAGAAGTGATTAATTCGAATAGTACTAATATTAGTTATAATATATTTATTAATAATGTTGTTTCTTATTCTGTTTATAATTCTGTTGTTTTGAGTGAGGGCAATGTTTTTAATGGTAGTGTTTTAGCTGACTTTAGTAGTTTTGATGATCCAGATATTGTTTTACAAGAAGATATGTGGAGTTGTGGTCCTGCTAGTTTAGCTACTGTCTTAAAGAAGTTAGGTTATAGTAATTTTAATCAGTCTATGATTATTAATGCTACTAATGTTGATGATAATGGTACTAGTTTATTAAATCTTTATAATTTCTTAAATCGTAGTGGGTTTAATGTTTGTGCTTTGAATATTAATTCTTCTCTTTTAGAGAGTTTTGATATTGTTTTGTTGAATATTAGTGGTGACTTGCATTTTTGTGTAGTTTTTAATATTACTGATGAGTGGGTTGTTCTTGGTGATTCTGCTCTTGGTTTGGTTAATGTTAGTCGTAGTGCTTTTGATAGTTTGTTTACTGGTTATGTTTTAGTTGTTAATGGTTCTAATCGTTCTGGTTCTATTTTATCTCCTATTGATATGGCAAGTATTTATGGTACTTGGGATGTTATGGGTAGTGTTATGGGGGCTTATGATGTGTTGAACAGTCCTGCTTTCCATATTTATGGTTATAGTAATTTGGATAATATGGGCTTTACTGGTTGGTTTATTAAGGGTACTTTGTATTGGACTTTAGGGATTGATGAGAATGGGAACATGAGTTATTTAGATTTAGGTCTTAATGTTCTTTCCCTTGTTAGTGGTGTTGGTGCTGCTGGTAGAGTTCTTGCTGCTGCAGGTAAATTACGTAAATATGAAAAAGTATTAGATGTATTTGATGCTATTGATAATTTAAAACATACTAAGCTCTATAAAATTGGTATAGGTGAATTAGGTGGAGGCATTAGTTCTGTTCTTGATGTTTTTGATGCTGTTGGTAGTTATCAAAAGATTTTTTTAACTGGTTATTCTTCTCTTTTAAATAAGGGTGTTGGTTCTGGTAGTAAAGTTGTTAAGAGGGTGGCTTCTTTTTTAGGTAAGGAAGGTAGTTATGTGAATGCTATTTTCGGATCTGAGGGGTTTGTTGTTAATTATTTAGATAATGGTATTAGAACATTAGGTACTGTTTTTAACTTGAATAACTACTTAGAAGCACGTGATAATGTTGTTAATATTTTTAATAAGATTAAATCTATTAATGTTAAAAATGTTACTGCTGTAGCAACTACTGTTTATAAAGTTGCTACTAGTACTGTTAACTCTGTTTCTAAGGCAGTTACCAGTACTGTTAAGAAGGTTTCTAAGACTGTTACTAATGTAGTTAAAACTGCTACTAAGAAAATTACTTCCTCTAAAACTTATAAAACTGTTAAGAAGGTGGCTAAGAAGGTTGTGAAAACTGTTAAAAAAGTTGCTAAGAAGGTTGTTAAAACAGTAAAAAGAGCATATAATTATGTAGCTAAATGTGTTAGTAAGTTGAAATTTTGGTAAATATTTTTTTATAAAAGTTACTTTTTAAAATTTAATTAAAGTTTTAATTAGTAACTTTTAATATTTTATTATAAAGGTGTTATTTATGAGTAAGCCATTTGCTTTTCCTCCAGAGTATTTGGAGAAAAAATTTAATGAAGATTTAGTTGGTCTTGATGAATTTAGTTATGTTTTGGGTTTTGAAGAATTTAGGAATTTTTTAATTAATTATAGAAATAATGAAAAATTAATAACTCTTTCAAAATTAGTTGATTATAATTTATATAAACCTGTGGATAAATCTAAAGATGTAGAAGTTATTATTAATGCTAAAAAAGAACTTAATTCATTTTCAATCATTGTATCAAAAATATCTCTTCATGCATTTATACATGTTTATTCTGTTATTGCATATTCTTGTATTGGAGCTATGAATAGAGAATTAACTAATCTAGAAATAAATCAAATCATTAATTCTGATTTAATTTCAAAATTATCTTTAGGTTTGGATAATTTTAGAAGTATAAATGATGTAATTTTAGATAGGGATTTTTTTAAATCTTTTAAAAAAATTAAATTTAATAAAGAGTCTAAAAAATTAGATAAAACCATTTACAGTGGTTATTTCCGCCATATTTGCGTTGAAACACTTGCAGAATCTGATTTATCTCATGCTTTTGGTATGTGTGCTAATTATTTAGCGGGGTGTTATGCTTTTGCTGATGGTCGTGTTGAGGTTGTTCCAGAGGATATTATTAAGGGTTGGACTTTGACTTTGAATTTGTTTAATATGGATTTAAGGCCTTATGTGTTTAGGTAGGTGTTTATGGTGAAGTTAGGATCTACTGCTGCGATTGTTTGTAGTATTATTTTATTCATAGTTTTATTCTTGATTTGTGTTATGGCGGCTATGTTATTGTTAGGTGATTCTTTCTTTAAAATTGGAAGATGGCCTGCTTTGATTGCTATTATTATTTGTTATTTTTTAACAAAGAAATTTTATAATGCAGTTAAAAGTTCAGATGATTAAAATTTAATTTTTTAAAGAGATTATTATTATTTCTCTTTTTATATTTTCTTTTTTTATAACTTATAAATTTTGATTTATTATATTTAAAATTTATGTTTATTGTTTTTAATTTAGTTGTATGTGTATAATAATTAATTTTTTTATTAGTTTAAAGTCTTGTTTTGATATTTTTAAAAGTAGTGTTTATATTTTTCATACTTATGTATGGATTATGTAATTTTATTAATCGATTAATTTATTTAATTGATATTAATTTTATTTTAAAAAATAGAAATTAAAAAAATAGATGTTTTATATCTAATAGTTCTATTAGTAGTTTTTCTAAGGTTTATTCTGAGTTTGGTCTTCCTGATGGGGTTACTGTTATTCCTTGGGTTGTGATTAGTAATCCTGGTAAGGTTTATAATTATCGTACTTGTGAGGTTTTTGATTCGTTACAAGATGCTATTTGTGATGAGGATACTTTAGATTGTGATTATATTTGTATTGGTAAGTCTTCTATTTGTGAGGATGTTGTTGTTAATAAGACTATTTATTTAAGTTCTGTTAGTGGTTGTAATGTTAGTTTTGTTAATTGTTCTTTGTGGTTAGTTTATTGTAATTCTACTGTTGAGGGTTTTGTTT
>JAZLLL010000158.1:0-5709 GCA_045598125.1 Methanobrevibacter sp.
TAATTGTTATTAATTTCTTTTTATAATCTTAACTTCTTATAATTTATTATGCTTTGTGTAAAAGGTTTAATTAATTATAAATATTAAAAAAAATTTGTAGTAAAATGTAAAGGGGGAATTTTATAACAAATTTAAGGAGTACTAAGACTTTGGAGAATCTTAGATCTGCTTTTGCAGGTGAATCTAAATCTTGTATAAAATATTTATTTTATGCAGCCAAAGCTAAAGAAGATGGATATGTTCAGTTATCTAATATTTTTTTAGAAACTGCGCATAATGAAAAAGAACATGCAAAAATTTGGTTTAAATTTTTATCTGAAGGTGAAATTAAAAATACATGGGTTAATCTTGAAGACTCCATTGTTACTAAAAAAACCGAATGGGATAAAATGTACCATAAATTTGCAGAAGAGGCAGAAAATGAGGGCTTTTTTGAAATTGCTTATTTGTTTAAATATGTTGCAAAAATAGAAAAGGAAAATTGTGAACGATTTCGTATTTTACTTTCTGATATTAAAGATGAAACTGTCTTTAAAAAAGAAGAAAAAGTTGAATGGAAATGTTCAAATTGTGGGCATTCATTTAGAAGTTTCAATGCCCCAATGATATGTCCTGTTTGTAAACATCCGAGAGCCTATTTCGAGCAAAAAGCTTGTAATTATGGTTGAGGTTGTTAGATATAATCTCCATAAACAACTATTTTATCATCAAATGTAGTTTATCTCAAATTATTATAGTTAATATTCTATATTAACTATAATACCTCTATTTAATTCTATTTTTAGTATAATTATCTAAGGATAATTTATAGTTAGCTATTTATTAATAAATTCTATTTTTATATGTTTTGATTATTTAATTTGATTAGTACAATTGAGTGTACTCTAAAAGATAATCTGTATATTCTTTATCTAAAATTCTAAGTGCTGATGCATATTGGGGACTAGTAGCAGATCTTTCTTCTACAAGATTTCTTAAACTTCCATTTTTCATATGTTCCCTAACTTCTCTTAAAACAAAATCAAGGGTATTTTTATTATACTTTGTAATTTCTTCAAGACTCATTTCATAGAGTTTATATTTATTTAAATCGTAATCTTTAGTGGGTGTCATTAAAACATTTAAGTATGCATAATATTCTCCAATATCATCAAAAAAACCATCTATTCCTAAATATGCTAAAAGTGGAATTAATTGTGCCTCTCCAAATGGAAAGATTAACATGCTTCCGGGTTTCATATTTTTTCTTAAATTTACGGTAATATTTACAAGATCTCTTGGATGGAGAATTAAATCATCTGCATTAGCTATTATAAATTTATCATAACCTAAATCTTCAAGTTCTCTTAAACATTTTATACGTAAATCTAAATATTTGCTTCCTTGGATAACTACTAATTTATCTTTTTTTTCAGTAACTTTTTCTGCTTTGGCTATTGTTTTATTAACACTCCAATTAGCAAGTTCTTTTTCAATATCATAGCTTACAGCTTCATCATCTACTATTTTAAATTCTTCTTTATTTATGATGAGCGGAGTCTCATAATTATTAAATTTACCAAATCTTCCAGGACCATCATGACCTTTAATTTCAAGTTTCATATTATCTGTAATTCCTATTGTGCTTTTTTGATTTATAATCAATAATTTAAGTATTAATAATATATCATAATATAATTATATAATTATTAATATATGTTATATACTCACTAAATTAATAGTAAATTAATATTTTGGTGTATACATCTAAGTTGGATTAGTTTTTATTTAATATATATTCAATAACTTTTTCTTTTTTCTTAATGGAGTTGTTTGCTGCTTTTTGAACTTTGTCTTTCATAATTTCAAAGTCTTCTGGAGTTTCTTCACCAACTACTTTTTTAATTTTAGTATATGCTGCTTCTCTAAATAATGGGTTTAATAATTCTTCACTTGAATCTTCTTTAATTAAAATTGGTTTTCCACTATTGCTAACTTTTCCTACTTCTGTTATAGGAACTCCTTTAGATTCAATTATGTTTTTAATATCATTAACATATTCTGGAGACACGACTAACATTAAAGAGTCGGTTGAAATTCCTAAAGGATCAATATCTAAATCATCGAGCATATTTAAAACATTTGGTGAAACAGTAGAATTTACTTTATCTTCATAAATTTCTAAACCTAATTCTGTTGTTTGAGAAATTTCATGTGCATCTCCTCTAAGACCACCATTTGTAACATCAGTCATAGCATGAACTTCTTTAACTAAATTTGATTCAAATAATGCTTTAGATGCTTGCACAAAGTTAATATTTATTGTATCCCAAACTACATCAAAATAACCATTATAAAGAGCAGTAGTTGTAATTGTTCCTCCACCAGAACCTTCTGTCATTAAAATAACATCACCTACTTCAGCTCCTTTTCTAGCTGTTGGTGGATAAGATGAGATTCCTACAGAACCAACTGCACTTACTAAACGATTACCTAGGACCATGTCTCCTCCAACTCTTAAAGTACTTCCTGCAACTATTGGAACATCTATAAGCTCAGACACTGCACAGATACCTGCTGTAAAATCAAATATTTTTCCAACATCTCCATCATCTGCAAGATGTATGTCACTTAAGATTGCAATTGGATTTGCACCCATTACACAAACATCTCTTAATGTTGCTCTAGTAACATGAAATCCTCCAAGAAATGGATATTCACTGAGTCTTGAATGAATTCCATCTACTGCAGTTGTAATATATGTTTCTCCATTATTGTTATTTGAAACTTTTACTACTCCTCCATCATCTTGGGCTGTTGGATTAACAACAGATTTTACTTTTGTACTCCCTACAATTTCAGCTATTTTTCTATGTACAAAGAAATCTCCTGCCCCTCTAGAACCTACTCCAATATTTCCCATAGTTACATTAGCTGCTGGAATTTCAATAAGTTCTTTTAAGTTTTTATCTTCAATATTTTTAAGTTCAAGAGTAGTTTTAACTTCTTCAATCACACTTTTTGCTATTAAATCTGATTTTTCTTCAGATATGTTTTTGAATTCTCTTATTCTATTACTTAGGATAGATTCTATTGTCTTTTCATCAGTATTTTTATTAATTTCTTTTCTTACAAATCCTTCAATATCCATAATACCACATTTATTTTATTAATTTACACTCTAATTTAATTATTCTCTCTTTTTTATTAATTTATTTTAATTAATTTAATTATATCATATTGGTGTTGATTTTATATGATACTACTTAACTGTTTTGTTTATATCTTTATTATCCTTATTATAAATTATGAAATCTATAGAGTATAGATAATAATGGTAATAATAATAGCAATAATAGTAATAATAATAGTAATAATAATAGTAATAATAGTAATAATAATTAAATAATATATTCCTTACATTTTTTCTTATGTTTCAATTCATTCATGTTGGTTTTTATAATATTGAATTACTTGGAATATTTTATGATTTTAAATATGATGGATGGAAAAGTTATGTTATTATAGTGTCACCTTTTAGGTTACACTACTCAATTTTTTAGCAATCTTTATATACTATCTTAATATAATTATTATTAAGGACATGAGTTACCTATGATTGTCCTAGGTGTGTTTTTCAATGTCTGTGTTAGATCGTCTTAAATCCTTAATTAAAGGGGCAAAAAATGATATAGATGAAAGTTTATCTAATGAAGCAAGCCAAGAGAAATCAGAGGAATCAATTGGTGTTGACTCTAAACAGACATCTTCAGAAGAGGAAATTAAAAAATCTGATTCTGAAACTAATTCTAAAGAAGAACCTTCAAAAGTAGAAGTTCCTGTTACTGAAGAGGAAATTACTCCAGTTTATGCTGAAGAAGAACCTGAAGTAAAGGAAAAAACTGAAGAAGTTGCTGTTGAAGAAGATTCTGTTGAAGAAGTTTCTAATGAAGAAACTGAAGAAGTTGCTGTTGAAGAGGTTTCTGATGAAGAAGTTTCTTTAGAAAACGAAGAAGATTTAGATGATACTTCTGATGATGATGCAGATGCAGAATCTGAAGAAGATGATTCAGAAGAAAATGAAGAGAGCGATAATATGACTTTATTAAACGAAAATGATATATATTCAATGGATGACATCGACAAAGAATTTACTCAAAAATTCATTGATGCTGGACTTGAAACTGTAGATCACTGTTTCCAATGTGGTACTTGTGGTGGAGGATGTCCTTCTGGAAGAAGAACTCCTTATAGAGTAAGACAAATTGTAAGAAAATGTTTATTAGGATTAAAAGAAGAAGTTATTTCTGATCCTGCTTTATGGATGTGTACTACCTGTTACACTTGTCAAGAAAGATGTCCTAGAAGTGTTGAGATTGTAGGAATCATTAAAATGGCACGTAATGTAGCTGCTCAAGCTGGATACATGGCTGATGCACACAAAGCTACTGGTTCTTTCGTAATTAAATCTGGTCATGGTGTACCTATTAATGATAAAACTAAAGCATTAAGAAAAGATATTGGTCTTGCAGAAGTACCACCTACTACTCACGCTTACCCAGAAGCTTTAAAAGAAGTTCAAGATATTTGTGTTGCATGTGGATTTGACAAATTAATTGGATTCAACATGGAATCTGGAGAATTAGAATAAACATAAAAAGGAGAGTTTATTATGGAGATTGCATATTTCTTAGGTTGTATTATGAACAACCGTTATCCTGGTATCGAAAAAGCAACTAGGATGTTATTCGATAAATTAGACATTGAATTAAAAGACATGGAAGGAGCTTCTTGTTGTCCTGCTCCTGGTGTATTTGGTTCCTTTGATGAAACTACCTGGGCTACCATTGCTGCACGTAACATTGCTATTGCAGAAGGTATGGGCGCAGACATTATGACTGAATGTAATGGTTGTTTTGGATCTTTACGTGAATGTAACAATATGTTAAAAGAAAATGCAGCTAAAAAAGATGAAATTAATGCTATTTTAGCTGATACTACTGATAAACAATTTGCTGGTGACATTAATGTTAGACACTTTGCAGAAATTTTATACAATGATGTGGGTCTTGATAAACTTGCTGAAATGTTCACCACTAACTTAGACTTAAATGTTGCTGTACACTATGGATGTCACTTCCTTAAACCTACTGCTGAAGTAGGTATTGAAGAATCTGCAGAAAACCCAACTATTTTAGATGAATTAGTTGAAATTACTGGTGCTAAATCTGTACCTTATAAAAACAAAATGATGTGTTGTGGTGCAGGTGGAGGTTTAAGAGCTAGAGATATTGATGTAACTTTAAGTTATACCAAAGAAAAACTTGATGCTATGGCTGAAGCTGGTGTAGATGCTATTGTAAATGTATGTCCTTTCTGTCATTTACAATTTGATGTAGGTCAAACTGAAGTTAACGAAAAATATGGAACTGACTTTGCATTCCCTGTATTCCACTTAGCTCAATTATATGGATTAGCTATGGGATTAGATGCTGAAGAGTTAACTTTAAATGCTCAATTAATTGATGCAGCACCTGCTCTTGCAAAAATCGCAAAAGAATAAGTAGTTTTTAACTACTTTTCTCTTTTCTTTTTTTCTATATTTTTTATTTAGGTATTTATTTTTTTAAGTTTAAGTGCTATTTTTTTTTATTTAGGTATTTATTTTTTTAAGTTTAAGTGCTATTTTTTTTTATTTAGGTATTTATTTTTTGTATTTTTTTATTTTAT